>CANGVU010000203.1 GCA_947457325.1 Flavobacteriales bacterium
CTGTCAATTTAAGCAGCGTTAAATTCTCCAATTGCGATTTCATTGATTGTAATTTAAGCCTAAGCAACATCAATGGAACCGCCTTTCGTCAAGTACAATTTAATCATTGCAAAATGCTCGGACTTCACTTTGAAAATGCGAATCAAATGGGTCTTCAAATGAACTTTGCACACTGCAATTTGACCCATGGCTCATTCTTTCAAGTTGCACTGAAAAAAGCCTTATTCAAAGAATGTAAATTGATTGAAGTAGATTTCACCGATGGCGATTTCAACAAGTCCATTTTCCAAGGATGCGACTTGTCTGGTGCTGTGTTTTACAACACGAATTTGGAACATGTGGATTTCAGAACTTCCATCCGCTACTCCATTAATCCTGAAAACAACAAAATCAAAAAAGCGCTTTTCTCACTCTCGGATATCCATGGGTTATTGGAACATTGCGGGATTGTGATTGAGTAGAGGCGAATTGGAATTCGCCCTTTTAATAACCGAAAGTATTTAACGCAGAGTGCACTTGGGAGGATTGAAATCTTCTGCGGGTATTTTGCAATACCTCCATGCCTGCGACTAAGCTCAATTGCTTTGATTCAGACTTTCGATCATGGTCGGAATCAGGTGTTTGATTTTTTCCAATTTAGGCGAAGGTTGATCTTTTGCAATGCGCATTGCCTTTTTCAATCTTTGCGAATCGTCAGATTTCTTTTTATGTTTTGCCTGTTTCATGGTAATTCAAATTTATTATTTTCTTCTCGAAATATTAAAAATTATGCAATTTTCTTTTGATTCTTGCATCTGAATTTGCAAATGTTCCGCAATTGCTGCAAGATTAGAATTGATTTGCCTTCTAAACAATCGATCCCTACTGAATGAATTTCCAGTAAACGTAATCTTAGCGTCCGGAAATCGTCTTAAAAAGAGTTGAGTGCAATGCAATACAGTCCATAAAACTTTTAGAGTATCGCCATTATTTGAAACGACATTATCTCTAAGCAATCCGGAATTTTCGTCATAGTCCAAAAGACTCAAATGAAAATAGTTCCGATTAGAATCCATTACATCCAATTGCACACACTTGATAATGTTTTTTCTGCCATTGGAAACAAACCAAAACTGGTGTGAACTAGATTTTTGATATTGAACGTGATATGAATCCTGCATTCAGCAAATTGAAAAAGAATTTCAATGCCATACAAGATTCATATAAGGATGCATAAAATAACATATAGCAATCTGAAGGGAGTATTGTAATCTTTACCAACACAATGCGGCCCATGGATTTTATATTTTTTCTAACACAAAGGGCAAAAAAGACTCAATTCAATGACTTTAAAAACCTTCCCGAACTTCGCGAAATCTTGGCGCACTTTGCGTTAAAAAACAACCTACAAATCCCCCGCCTCCGCAATCAACTCTGCAATGTCCTTCACCGCAATGACATGCTCCTGCTCAAAGTGCTTAACCCCGTCCGTCATCATTGTATTGCAAAACGGACAGCCTGTTGCAATAACATTGGCCTGAATGGCCAATGCATCTTCAGTACGTTCAATATTCACTTCCTTATTGCCTTTCTCCGCTTCTTTGAACATTTGTGCGCCACCCGCTCCGCAGCAAAGACCATTGGTCTTGCATCGCTTCATCTCTACCAATTCCGCATCCAATTTCTGAATCAATGCTCTTGGTGCTTCATACTCTCCGTTCCCTCTTCCTAAATAACACGGATCATGGAATGTAATTTTCTTCCCTTTGAACTCTCCCCCTTCTATGCTCAATTTGCCATCGGCAATTAAATCTTGTATCAACTGCGTATGGTGCATGACCTCGTAATTGCCGCCCAATGCAGGATACTCATTTTTCAATGTGTTGAAGCAATGCGGGCAGCCCGTTACAATCTTCTTGACTTCGTACGCATTCATCACCTCAATGTTCTGCATCGCCATCATTTGAAACAAAAATTCGTTTCCAGCGCGCTTGGCAGGGTCACCTGTGCAACTTTCTTCACTTCCCAAAATGGCAAAACTCACATTGGCCTTGTGCAATATCTTGGCTATGGCTTTGGTGATTTTTTTAGCACGATCATCAAAACTGCCTGCGCATCCTACCCAAAACAACACCTCGGGAGCTTCTCCTGCGGCCATGCAATCGGCCATTGTTCTAACTTGAAATTCTGCCATAACTTTATTCTTGTGTCCAATTGCCTCTGTCGGCTTGCGCAAACGCCCATGGTGCCCCATTGTTTTCAATGTTGGTCAACATGGTGGTAATGCTTTCTGGTGATTGCGATTCTTCCATCATCAAGTATCTTCTCAAATCAATGATAATCTCCAAAGGATTGATGTTAATGGGACAAGCCTCTGTGCAAGCATTGCAGGACGTGCAGGCCCACAATTCTTCGAAAGTAATGTAATCACCCAATAGACTTTTGTTGTCATAAGAGACACCGGCATCTATACATCTTCCAACCTCTTCCATTCTGTCACGCGTATCCATCATGATTTTTCGCGGACTCAGTAACTTACCCGTTTGATTGGCTGGACATTGTGAGGTGCACCTTCCCCACTCGGTGCAACTGTATGCACTGAGCAATTGCACCCAACTCAAATCGGCTACATCTTTAGCACCAAATTTTTTTGGAGCCAATGGGTCCTCTGTAACCTGTGCAGATGGATCCATCATCAATTTGACTTCATTGGTAACATTGCTCATGTTGTCCAAAGCTCCCGCTGGTCGCAACTTGCTGTAATAGGTATTGGGGAATGCCAACAATATGTGCAAATGCTTGGAATAACTCAAATAAACGATAAATGCCAAGATGCCAATGATGTGAAACCACCAACAAAATCTTTCTACAAAAATCAACATGCCATCACTGTATCCATCCATGAAGGGTGTGACAAACTGGCTAATGGGCAACGTTCCCAAATTGACATAATGCTCAACGCCACGCGCTGCCAAAATACTCTCAGCGGCATTCATCTTTAGAAATGCCGACATCAATGCAATCTCTGTGAACAAAATAATATTGGCATCAGACTTTGGCCATTGGGTCATCTCTCTCCAGTGAAAACGCGGAAGCTTGGCGATGTTTCTTCTGTACAAAAAAACCACGCAGCCCAGAATCACTAAGAATGCCAACACTTCGAAAGCGGCCATGAGCCAATTGTAAATTGAGCCGATGCCATGAAACAAGCGATGTTGTCCTAAAACACCATCTAAAATGATTTCTACTACCTCAATATTGATGATAACAAATCCAACATACAAGAACAAATGAAAGATAGCCGCAATAGGTCTTGAACACATCTTACCCTGTCCCAATGCTACACGAATCAATGTTCCCCAGCGCTCACTGTTTTCTCCCTCTATCTTCACATCGCGCCCCAAAAGTATATTTCTGCGCACAAACTGAAAACGCTTGAAAGCCATATAGCCTCCAGCACTCAATAAAATGATAAATATGATTTGACCGATCATTGCTTTTTCTTGTCCAAGTTAATGTTATTGATCTCCTTTCTTATCTCGTCCAACTCCTTCTTGGAGAATCCTTCTTCCTCTTTCCTCCCTACAACTGAAAATGAAAGATATCGCTTTGGATTCTTTTGAATATCATCTATCAGCACATCCAAACTCTCTGCAGCATTGCTCAACTTGACATGCAAATCATCGCTCTTCATCAAAGCGCCAATGGAACCTTTGCCTTGGTTGATGTCTGTCACCACTTTATTCAATCCAGTCACGGCTTGATTGACTTTTGAAATGGTTGCCCCCAATTGCGCGCGCTTCAGGGTGTCCGAAATTTGTTCAAAATTCTGAATGACCTGGGTTAGACGGCTATTGTTATTCTTAAAGTTCTCAGCAATACTTCTGGTACTTGCCAAAATA
>CANGVU010000204.1 GCA_947457325.1 Flavobacteriales bacterium
ACCGATGGGATGATATTGTATTGTCCAAACATTGACACATCATTTTGATCTACCACCTGGGCATGTTCAATCCTCCAGCGTTTATCATTGCCGCCTCCCAAAATCTGTGCGTAGTCATTTAACACAACTCGATTTGTACTGTCTCCTATTGCGTGCGTGCAAACTTGAAAGCCTCCCTTATCTAACGCCATCCATTCTTTCAGCCACTCTTCATGGTTGCCCAGCATTTTTCCAAAATCTTTTTTGCCATCCGCCAATAGATCTTGGTAGGGATTGATCAAACATGCCCCACGTGATCCCAATGCTCCATCTGCATAATATTTGAAGCTACGCACTACAAGCTGATGATTGGCCGTGTCAATACCACTCTCTATATAATGTGCAATTGTTGCCTTGTCTTGCGAAGCCATGATGTACATGGGCATCTTTAATACTCCGGCCTTCTGCAGGGAATCTAGAAACTGAATCTCATCCCTATCCAAACCGGCCTCAGTTATATGTGTAAGACCAACCGCAAAACAAGCTTCTTGCGCCAATACCAATCCTTGCTCCTTGTCTTTGCTGGTGTATGCAGGGATAATTTCTTGTATTGGAATCATCGCATTATACAATAAGAGTCCCGTTGGCTCACCGCCAGGATAGCGAAATATCTGCCCTCCTTGAACGCCCTTTGCGACCATCAATCTCGCCATTTCCAAGGCCTTTCGATTGGCAATACCTGCATGACCGTCAACGCGCATCAACCAAACTGGTCTATCTGGGAACAATTCATCCAACCTTTTCCTATCGGGCATGGCCTGGCCTGGCCAAAGGTTTTGATCCCATCCTCTTCCAATGATCCAATCCCTGTTTGAATTATGCTGTTGTACTTTAGAACAAACTGATTCCCAAGATTTTAATCCATTCAAATCCACTTCATTCTTGAACAACGCGTAGGCTAAGAAATGCGCATGTGCATCCTGAAAGCCGGGATAAACAAATTGGTGCTGCGCATCAATCACTCGTTTCGCACTGTATGCATTCAAAATCTCTCGCTCTTTACCTATCGCCACAATCTTCCCATCTTTTATGGCCATTGCCTCTGCTTTCGAAAAAGCATCGTCCACCTGATAGATCGTTGCATTGTGCACTATAAGATCCACTTCTTGAGTGGAAAAGCGACATCCTGTCATTCCTATAAGCGCCAATGCAAGCAATAAAACACTGCAGCTTTTCATACTATGCCTTTTTATGAAGTACCGTTGCAGAAGCTTGAGCTGTGGGCATGATCCAAACATCTTGAATATTTACATGAGGAGGCCTTGTAATCATGAACAACACTGTCTCTGCGATGTCCTGGGCCACCAATGGTTGGAAACCATCATACACTTTACTTGCTATTGCTTCATCTCCTTTGAATCTTACCAAGCTGAACTCCGTCTCTGCTGCGCCCGGACAAATCTGACCAACTCTTATATTGTGTGTCACCAAATCAATGCGCATGGCTTGTGTTATTCCGTCTACCGCGAATTTGGATCCATTATATGCAACACCACCTCCATAAGCTTGCTTTCCAGCTACTGATCCGATATTGATGATGGTACCGGAATGTTGTTCTACCATCCATTTTGATACATACTTGGACATCCACAACAATCCTTTGACATTGGTATCCATCATTCTCTCCCAATCATCTGAGATTCCCTGATGAATGGGCTCCCTACCTACAGCCAATCCCGCATTGTTAATCAAAGCAAAAATCTCATTAGTCCAAGTTCTGCATCGTTTCACAAAATCCTCAACTCCATTCTCATTTCTTACATCAACGACAGCTGTCCATACCTGCGCACCGGCTTTTTCACATGCTGACTTCACATTGTGCAGTCTATCTTCCCTGCGGCCGCAAAGGATTAAATCAAATCCATTGTTGGCCAATACATATGCCGTTGCTTCACCAAAACCCGAAGTTGCTCCGGTAATCAATACCACTTTTTTCATAATGACGAAGATATTGAGAAGGAGGAAACACAAAAGCTTTTGAAAGAATTTCCTTTATCTTTGGGGCATATCCTTACAATTATGGCAGTTAAAAAAGCAAGAAGCATTCGGTTGATTGAGGTTCCTAGCGAAGTAGGTGCGGGAACACGTGGCGCAAGTTTGGGCGTTGATGCCATTAAAATAGCCGCAATGGATTTTCGTTCTGATTTCTTTAAGAAATACAAGAGTATCATCATTGCGCATGACAATCAAGCTTTGCACAACAATCCGGGAAGCAGATATGCCAAGCACATTAGAAGTTTATTAAAAATGTATGAGCGCATAGGCGCTGCGGTTCGAGATACGTGCAGGGATGGAAAATTCCCATTGATTTTGAGTGGTGATCACAGTAATGCTGGCGGCACATTGGCCGGATTAAAAATGGCTTATCCAGAATCGCGCATTGGAGTTATTTGGATCGATGCCCACGCTGATTTGCATTCTCCTTATACCACACCATCCGGAAACATGCATGGCATGCCTTTGGCGACAGCTTTGAATGAGGACAACATTGAGGAGAAGGTGAATGACTTGGATTACGAGACGATAGATTTGTGGGAGATGTTGAAGAATGTGGGCGATATCAGTCCAAAAGTAGAGTACAGAGATTTGGTATACATCACCTTGAGGGATTTGGAAGATCAAGAAGCTGCTTTGATCAAACAGAACAAAGTGAAAGTGGTCTCTACCAATGAACTGCGCAAGACGGGAATTACCAAGTTGTGCCGAGAGGTATTAAAATATTTGAGTCAATGTGATAAAATCTACATCAGTTTTGACGTTGACTCCATGGATCCAACAGTATCACGCGGAACAGGAACGCCGGTTAAAGGCGGAATCAATGAGCGCGAGGCAGCAGATGTCATCTTAGAATTTTTACAAAACGAAAGAACCTGTTGTTTGGAGTTCACTGAGGTTAATCCAACCTTGGACAGTGAAAACGTGATGGCAGAGACTGTATTTGAGATTTTACAGAAAGTCACGAGACAGGTTGAGATGATTTAAAGGGATGAAGGGATGAGGAAATAATTAGAAAAATTCGGCGTTGTTGGGTAAACACAATGTGTATGAAGAGCATCTTGTTATCATTATTCGCAATTTCATTGAGTTGGGGAGCTTCGTGTCAAAAATTGTTTCCGCTTTCTGATTCGGACAAAATCCAATTCATTGAAGAACACCAAAAATGGCGGGCTGAGGTAAAAAGTGAACCATTGATGTGGAGTGTTAACATCCAGAAAAAGGCTGAAGATTATGCTTTGCAATTGGCTAAATTGGGCCGATTGAAGCATTCCAACTCTGGTTTAGGAGAAAATCTTTATTGGTTTTCAGGACAAACTTTCTCTCCCTCAGATGCCACGGATTCATGGGGGTCCGAGAAATCATTATATAAACCAGGCACCAAAATATCCAATACCAACTACCACGATTTTGGTCATTATACCCAAATGATTTGGCACAAAACCACTGAGGTGGGTTGTGGTGTGGCGCAATCACAGCATGGAACCTTTGTTGTATGTCAGTACAATCCACCAGGGAATTTCATTGGTGAAAACCCTTGATTTGACATTGATTCTTTCCATCTGATTTGCACTACATTTGATTGATGAAGAAAATCTTTACTTCCCTGCCTTTAATTTTGCTTATCGCCAATGCGACATTGGTAATCACAAGTTATCAAGGCCTACCCGACATCATTCCTTCACATTTCAATATCAACGGAGAGGTGGATGCATACGGTGATAAGTCCACCATTATTATTCCATTGATGATTCATATTGGAGTTACATTTCTGTTGTTTTGGATCGGGAATCATCCTGAAAAGCACAATTATTCCGTTACAATTACTGAAGAAAACAAGTCAGTAC
>CANGVU010000205.1 GCA_947457325.1 Flavobacteriales bacterium
ACACTTCACCTTCAACGACCAAAGCACTGCTTTTATCGTTCTTAGCAATCGAAACAATATCTGTCTTTTTCAAATAGATTTTGCCAACAGATTTGGATTCTATCAACATCTCACGACCATCATCTTGAACAATCACACCAATGTATTCATTTCCATTGCTCAGTTTAATAATGTACTCCGTGGTGTCTCCGGGCGTCACTTGCGCTTGACCGAAAATGGATACCAACATAAAGAAGGCGATAATGATGAGGTTGTTTTTCATAGCAACTTTTTTTTTAGTTCGCGTTTATACCTGAATACTTCGTAAGTGCCTCTTTGAGACATGCTACGGCATTCTTTAAATCTTCGACGTTTAATACATAAGCCAAACGGACTTGGTTCTTTCCGCTACCCGGAGTAGCGTAGAATCCTGTCGCAGGGGCCATCATGACGGTTTGTCCGTTGTGATTAAACTTCTCCAACATCCACTGGCAGAAATTGTCAGAGTCATCAATGGGCAATTCTGCAATGCAATAAAAAGCACCCTGAGGTTTAGGACAACGCACACCTGGTATAGCATTCAATCCATCTACCAAAGTATCTCTGCGCTTCACATACTCCTCAACCACTCCATCAAAATAAGATTGCGGAGTTTCCAATGCTGCCATGGAAGCCCATTGACCAAATGTGGGTGGTGACAGACGTGCCTGACCAAACTTCAATGCTGCTGACATCAATTCCGCATTGCGGCTAATCATGGCGCCTATGCGTGCACCACACATCGAGTAACGTTTGCTCACGCTGTCAATCATGATGGCGTTGTTTTCCAATCCTTCTAAATTCATTACACTGAATGGAACCGCACCCTCATACATAAATTCCCTGTACACTTCGTCAGCATATAAAAACAAGTTGTATTTTAAAACCAAATCACGCAATTGTTCCAACTCGCTCTTTGAATACAGGTATCCCGTGGGATTACCAGGATTGCAGATCAAAATACCTTTTGTCTTGTTTGTGATTTTCTTTTCAAACTCAGAGATAGGAGGCAATGCAAATCCATTGTCGATCACGGCCGTTACTGGAACTACTGTTGCTCCCGCCATAACTGCAAAACCGTTGTAATTGGCATAAAACGGCTCAGGAATAATGACCTCATCTCCCGGATTCAAGGTGGACATGAAGGCAAATACCAATGCCTCAGAGCCTCCCGTCGTTACCATAATATTGGCAACATCCAATTGAATATCTTTTGAACTGTAATATCCTTTTAAGCCTTCTCTGTAGGCCAACATACCCTCAGAATTGGAGTACTCAATGACCCTAGCGTCCTGGGCTTTCATGGCCTCTCTAACCACCATCGGTGTTTCAATATCTGGTTGACCAATGTTCAGATGATACACCTTGGTGCCTCTCTTCTTGGCCGCTTCTGCAAATGGAACCAACTTTCTAATGGGTGACGCTGGCATTGATCCAGCCTTTGAACTCAAACTTGGCATTGTTATCTTTTTTACAATATTAATTTACTTATTACGCTTTCATTCCTTCAATGAGGATTTCCAATATTTCTGATGCCGCCAATGGTATTTTAGTACCAGGACCAAATATACCCACACATCCGGCATTGTACAAAAAGTCAAAATCCTGCTCTGGAATTACGCCGCCAGCTACAACCAAAATATCTGGCCTTCCCATATTTCTTAATATATCAATCAACGCGGGCACCAATGTTTTGTGGCCTGCCGCCAAAGAAGAGGCGCCTACGATGTGAACATCATTTTCAATAGCCTGTTTGGCCACTTCCTCTGGTGTCTGAAACAATGGTCCCATGTCCACATCAAATCCCATGTCTGCAAAGGATGTTGCAATAACCTTGGCGCCTCTATCGTGTCCATCCTGACCCATCTTGGCTACCAAAATACGGGGCCTTCTGCCTGCCAATTGGGCAAAATAATGGGCCATTTCGAGCGCCTTTTGAAAGGCTGGGTCTTGTGATGATTCCGATGAGTACACGCCGCTTACACTTTTAACCGATGCCTGATGCCGGCCATAAACCTTTTCCAAAGCATCTGAAATTTCGCCCAAGGTAGCCCTATTGCGCGCCGCCTCAATGGCCAAGGCCAATAAATTTCCATCACCACTTTTTGCGCTATGTTCCAATTTGGACAAACTATTGGCTACCGCATCATTATCCCGAGAAGACTTTATGCGATTGATTTTTTCGACTTGCTCTATCCGCACGGCTTGATTGTCTACCTCCAAGATTTCCATTTTGGTATCCTCATCCACGGTGCACAAATTGACTCCAATAATTTTTTCTTTTCCACTGTCAATTTTGGCTTGTCTTCGCGCAGCAGCTTCTTCAATTCTGAGTTTAGGAATTCCGGCCTCGATGGCTTTGGTCATTCCCCCTTCTTTCTCCACCTCTTCAATCAACGCCCAAGCGGCATCAATCATTTCTTGTGTTCTGTTCTCCATCCACACAGAGCCAGCCCAAGGATCTATCAACTGACAAACTCCAGATTCCTTTTGGATATACAATTGGGTGTTTCGCGCAATACGTGCAGAGAAATCTGTAGGTAAAGCAATGGCCTCATCCAATGCATTGGTATGTAAACTTTGTGTACCTCCCAAAACTGCCGCCATTGCCTCAATGCAAGTTCTGGCAACGTTATTAAATGGATCCTGTTTGGTTAAACTCCAGCCACTGGTTTGGCAATGCGTGCGCAAAGCCATGGATTTTGAATTCTGAGGATTAAATTGTTGAATCAGTTTGGCCCATATCACACGCGCAGCGCGCATCTTGGCGATCTCAGACATGTGATCCATGCCAATGGCCCAAAAGAAAGAAAGCCTTGGTGCAAAATCATCAATGCTCATGCCAGCAGCAATTCCAGCGCGCACATATTCCAAGCCGTCGGCTAAAGTATAGGCCAACTCAATTTCCAATGTCGCTCCAGCCTCTTGCATGTGATAGCCTGAAATGGAAATGGGATTGAACTTGGGCATGTATTGACTGGTGAATGAAAAAATATCACTGACAATGCGCATGCTCTGTGAAGGAGGATAGATGTAGGTGTTGCGCACCATGAATTCTTTTAATATATCATTCTGAATGGTACCACTCAATTGGGCTGGAGCCACTCCTTGCTCTTCAGCAGCCACAATATAAAAGGCCATTATTGGAAGAACAGCTCCATTCATGGTCATGGAAACAGACATTTGATCCAATGGAATTTGATCGAACAGCACTTTCATATCCTCCACTGAATCAATGGCCACACCAGCCTTTCCAACATCACCCGTTACACGAGGATGGTCACTGTCATAACCGCGGTGGGTAGCCAAATCAAAGGCTACGCTCAAACCTTTTTGACCTGCAGCTAAGTTCCTTCTGTAAAATGCATTAGATGCAGCTGCGGTGCTGAAACCGGCATACTGGCGAATGGTCCATGGTCTAATGGTGTACATCGATGCGTAGGGACCGCCCTTGAAAGGTGCTATGCCTGGACCATACTGTTCCAAGGGATGCAGCGTTTTATCCAACATAGGAACATTAACATCGCAATACTTCAAAATATTTTGAGTCAATGACTCAATACTGTATGATCCAGCCCCAATATCCTTAAGTTCGTTCAAACGTGACTCTTCTCTAAGCAGGTGCAAAATATTTCTAGACCAGCGTGCAGCCTCAATCTTGTCTTCATGAAGAATGTCTTTTAAGACAACCACATTGGCGCCTCCTAAGACAGCACTTAGGGCTTGAGTGGACAAACGAAGCAAATCGGTGTAGACTTCTTCATCTGCTTTTCCTTGACAAGAGGCCACCAATTGAAATGGATTGTTGCGCGCTTCCATGATGGCTCGAATGGCGCGTAAAATAGACAAATCAAAGAAATA
>CANGVU010000206.1 GCA_947457325.1 Flavobacteriales bacterium
CCATATGCAGCGTTTAAGACAAATCGAAAACACATAGAAGTCGCAGGAATTGTATTGTCGTTGTTCTTTCTGTATTGGGCATCATTCAGCGTTCAAGGCACGTGGTCTTATTATACAAAGTATCTTTTCAATTGGTCTGAAAGTGAGATTGGCTATTCATTAGCCGCAGTAGGCTTTATGGCAGCTCTGGTGCAGGGGTATTTAATCCGAAAAATCAATCCAAAATTGGGCAATAAGAAAAGCATTGTCTTGGGAATCTTGCTCTATACTTCTGGACTAATTCTATTCTCTCTAGCAAGCGAAGGTTGGATGATGTATGCCATTTTAATTCCTTATTGCTTGGGCGGAATTACCATTCCTGCCATGCAAAGTGAAATGGCCAAATACGTTCCGGCCAATGAGCAAGGTGAGCTTCAAGGCGCTCTGACAGCTGTCAACAGCATCACAGCCATCATCGGGCCCATTACCATGACTTCCATATTTGCCTACTTCGCCAGTACCTCAGCACCATTCTATTTTCCCGGAGCGGCATTTTTTGCTGGCGCAATTCTCTGTTCCATCAGCGCATGGATTGCTTTTGTATCATTCAAAAAACAAGGATCATGACACAAAACAAAGTACTCTTCTTAGACCGTGACTGCGTAATCAATCATGACCCCGGAGATTACACCTATTCGTTGTCGGAATTTATCATTCTTCCAACTGTTATTCCCGCTTTGCAACTGGCTCAAAAAAAAGGATACAAAATCATACTCATCACCAATCAAGGTGGCGTTGCCAAAGGATTGTACACCCAAGAAACGGTTGAAGAAATTCATGACTATTTCAAAAAAACTTGTGCAGAAGCAGGTGTAACCATTGACCACATTTATTATTCCACAGATCACCCTGAAATTGGCAATTCCATCTCTCGCAAACCGCATTCCCTTATGGTTGAAAGAGCCATTCAACGGTTCAATGTGGATGCCGCAAATAGTGTGATGATTGGCGATAGAGACAGAGATGTGCAATGCGCAGAGGGCGCAGGGGTTAGGGGAATCAAGATTCAAGTAAACAGTGATTTATTGGATGCTGTCCATACATTAGACTAAGAAAAAATGGAATACGTTTTTTACAGAGGAGAATATGTATTGCGCAATCAAGCGGTAATCCAAGTGGATGATCGCGCGCATCGATTTGCCGATGGTTTCTTTGAAAGCATCAGGATCATCAATGGAAAGGCTCAATTCCTCGAAAACCACTTTGCACGTGTTGATGCCACCATCAAGGCATTAAAAATACAACCTTCAGATTTCTCTTTTGAGTTATTGACCCAACACATTGAAGGATTATTACAACGCAATGAAATATTTGAAGGCGGCCGAATGCGCATCACCTTCTTTCGCAAAGCCAAGGGATTTTACTTACCAAAAGGCAATGACCTTGATTATTTCATTGAGGTAGAAGCGCTACCCAATAACTTATTTGAATTAAATGAAACCGGGAAAATCATTGATATCTATACCGAGGTAAAAAAAGACCCCAACAAATACGCGGGTTTCAAAACACTCAATGCTCAGCTCTATGTAATGGCTTCCATCTTTGCTGAAGAAAAAAATTGGGATGACGCAT
The DNA here is from genome assembly GCA_947457325.1 of Flavobacteriales bacterium. Classification (GTDB taxonomy): domain Bacteria; phylum Bacteroidota; class Bacteroidia; order Flavobacteriales_D; family Sanyastnellaceae; genus CAMCTV01. The sequence goes on from CANGVU010000206.1 coordinate 1,612, forward strand.
TGATTCAAAACACCAAGCAAGCCATTATCGAATCTACCAACAGCAATTTATTTTTGGTTTCCAATGGCGTGTTGTACACCCCATCATTGACCGATGGGTGAATTGGCGGGACCATGCGGATGCAAATAATTAACCTGGCCGTACAAAGCAAATTAAAAGTGTACGAGTGTACGATGACTCCGCAAACCTTGCTATCCGCGGATGAGGTATTTCTAACAAACGCCATCAAAGGAATTGAATGGGTTGCCTCATATCGCACAAAACCCTATCAAAACAACTCCTCACGTAAGCTCTTGGATTTGTTAAATAGCAGTATAAAATAAGTTTGACAAAAAACGCAAGGAATAGATTGTTCAAGCTGAAAAAATTGTACCTTGGCGGCGTAAAAAAATAATCTCTCACATGAGCGAAACAGCAAAAATCATCTTAGACGGCAAAGAATTTGAATTGCCTGTTGTAGTAGGTTCTGAAAACGAAAAGGCCATTGACATTACCAAATTAAGAGACCTTACTGGTTACATTACATTGGACAGTGGCTACAAGAATTCAGGTGCAACCAAAAGTGCCATCACATTCTTGGATGGTGAAGAAGGCATCTTGCATTACCGCGGATATGCCATCGAGCAGTTGGCGGAATATGGTAGCTTTTTAGAAATTGCCTATTTGCTCATCTACGGAGAATTACCAACTGATGATCAATTGAGTTATTTCACCAAGAGCATCGGTCACCACACATTGGTGCATGAAGACATGAAGCGTTTTTATGAAGCGTATCCCACGGGCGCACACCCAATGGGGGTATTGTCTTCAATGATAGCTTCCATGTCTACTTTCTACCCAGAATCTCAAAATCCCAATCAGCATTTCAAGGATATAGAATTGACCATCCACCGTTTGATGGCCAAGATGCCTACACTTGCTGCACAAGCTTACAAAGTGAGCATTGGTCATCCCATCATGTATCCCCGCAACGCGTACTCATACACACAGAATTTCATGCACATGATGTTTGCGTTGCCTACCCATGATTTTGAACCAGACCCAGTCATCGACGACGCATTGAACAAATTGTTGATATTGCATGCAGACCACGAACAAAACTGCTCTACCAGCACCGTTCGTATGGTAGGTTCATCACAATCTAATTTATACTCTTCCATCTCTGCAGGTATTGCTGCTCTTTGGGGTCCACTTCATGGTGGCGCCAACCAAGCGGTTATTGAAATGTTAGACAAAATCAACGCCAGCGGCGGTGATGTAAGCAAATTTGTTGCTAAGGCCAAAGACAAGAACGATCCGTTCCGCTTGATGGGATTTGGACACCGTGTTTATAAAAACTTTGACCCTCGTGCTAAAATCATCAAAAAAGCTTGTGATGATGTATTGAACCGCATGGGTATTCACGATCCTGTTTTGGACATCGCCAAGCAATTGGAAGAAGTTGCCTTGAATGATGAGTACTTTGTAGAGCGCAAGTTGTCCCCCAACGTAGATTTCTACTCAGGTATCATCTACCGTGCAATCGGTATTCCAACTGAAATGTTCACCGTCATGTTTGCTCTAGGCCGTCTACCAGGTTGGATTGCCCAATGGAAAGAAATGACCGAGCAAGGAGAACCCATCGGACGTCCACGTCAAATTTATACCGGACCAACTTTGCGTGAATACGTTCCCATAGCTAAAAGACACTAAAGAACTATAAAATGGAAGGAAAAGTTTCCGTTGACATAAAAGACACCGTAGCTACGGTGTCTTTTTTTCATCCCCAAAGCAATAGTCTTCCCGGAGAATTATTGCGCACATTGGCCAACAACATTGAAGAAACGGGAAAAAGACCCGACGTCAGCGTAATCATCTTGAAAAGCGAAGGCGAAAAAGCATTTTGTGCTGGAGCGAGTTTTGACGAATTGATTGCCATACATGATGAAGCTACAGGTGACCACTTCTTTAGTGGATTTGCATTGGTGATCAATGCCATGCGACAATGTCCCAAATTAATCATTGGTCGTGTGCACAACAAGGCAGTTGGTGGAGGAGTTGGAATTGCAGCATCTGTTGACTTCTGTTTTGCTACTTCAAAATCATCTGTTAAGCTGAGTGAATTGGCGGTGGGTATTGGCCCATTTGTAGTTGGACCAGCAGTGCAAAGAAAAGTAGGATTAAGTGCCATGCCTCAAATGGCCATTGACGCTACCCAATGGCAAAGTGCGCAATGGGCAAAAGAGAAAGGACTATTTACAGAGGTGCATGAAACCA
>CANGVU010000207.1 GCA_947457325.1 Flavobacteriales bacterium
AGTGGTTTTCAAAGCCGATAATTTGGTCTCCAATCACTTCAATTCCATCAGCCCGCAATCGATTGGCCATTTCCTCAGGTCCAGGAAAATGGACTTTTCCCGTCAACATGCCGTTGCGATTGACTACACGATGTGCAGGTAAAGTTTTATCACAGGCATTCATGGCATATCCCACTAAACGCGCTCCCTTGGGCTTTCCCAATGCAGCAGCAATGGCGCCGTAGGTTGTTACTTTTCCTTTCGGAATCACTTTCACCAATTCATAAATGGCTGCGTAAAACTCGTTCATGATGGATTCAAAAGTAGCGCATTCCTTCGTAATTTGCCGACTGAAATGGAGAATGTAAAAACGCATTTAGTGACCGGCGGCTGTGGCTTTGTGGGTCGCAATATGGTCAAAAGATTATTGAATACAACGCAAGATCAAGTTGTTTTTATTGACAACTTGATGGTGGGGACTCACCCAGATACTTGGTTAACGCATGAAACGGCGGTTCGTGGAGAGGATTATGTTGTGTACGATTCCCGTGCATTGTTCATCCAAGATGACGCACTGAAAGTGATGCGCCGTTTGATGGACAATCCGCAGCATTTCGCTGACGATTTTCCTTTTGATTGCGATCGCATTGCTGATGTTTTTCACTTCGCAGCCATTGTCGGAGGTCGTGCAAAAATTGATGGCGACCCCATGATGGTGGCCTTGGATTTGGCCATCGATGCGGAGATGTTTTATTGGGCTGTGAATTACAAACCTGAGCGTTTGTTGTATCCCAGCTCGTCCGCCGCTTATCCAGTGGATTTGCAAACGGTGGACGGCGCCATTGCCCTCAAAGAAAGTGATATCGATTTTAAGAAAATGGGCGAGCCTGACATGACCTATGGTTGGAGCAAATTGACCGGGGAGTTCTTGGCTAAAATTGCCGCTTCTCATTATGGATTAAAAGTGACCTGCATTCGTCCATTCAGTGGTTATGGTGAAGACCAAGATTTGACCTATCCCGTTCCTGCCATTGCCGCCAGAGCGGCTCGAAAGGAAGATCCTTTTGAAGTGTGGGGCAGCGGCCATCAGGGTCGAGACTTCGTTCACATCGATGATGTAATTGATTGTATTTTGTTGGCCATGGATCATATTCATGATGGAACAGCCATCAACATAGGAATGGGAAAATTGACTTCATTCCGTGAGATCATTCAATTGTTCTGCCAGTTTGCCGGCTACGAGCCCACCATCAAACCCTTATTGGATAAGCCCGTTGGTGTGCACTCCCGTTACTGTGACATGACCTTTGTTCAAGAGAAATTGGGTTGGAAGGCCAAGATCAGCACGGAGGAAGGAATGCGCCGTGTTTATGAGGCCGCGCTAAAACAATTGAACGCATGAGCAAAGAGGTAGTGGTGTGTTTTGGTCCTGGTCCTTTGTTCAAAGGAGGGATTCAGAATTACAACACTTCTTTGGCTTTGGCATTGGATAAACGTGGCGATTGTGAAGTACACATCGTCTCATGGACCCAGCAATATCCTGCCATTATCCCAAGAGAGTTTGTCGATAAATCCAGCAAGTCCGACTTGTTGCAAGGTTCAGGTGTTCAGGTGCATTATGTCACCAATTACAACAACCCTTTGACTTGGCGAGAAACCGTTCAGAAAATAAAATCCCTTGGTGCATCCAAAGTAGTCATTCAATGGAGCATTGCTTTGCAAGGTTTGCCGTTGTATTTTATTGCAAAGGCGTTGAGGGGGCATTGCGAAGTAATCTTTGATGTGCATTTTGTTCAGCAAAAGGAACATTCTGCCATTGACAAAGTGCTCACCAAATGGGCATTGGGAAAGGCTGATACGATACTTGTCCATGCGTTAAAAACCTTTGAGGAGCTGAAAAATGTTTTTCCCAACAAAGCATTTCATTTGACGGAAGTTGGAGATAGGGGAAAGAATACAGTCATCAAATTGTTTCACCCCATTTATGATTTGTTCAAGCCGCAAGCGGATTTGGACATTGAGGCCTTGAAGCAGCAATGGGGTTTGAAGAAGAATGTCTTTTTGTTTTTCGGTTTTATCCGCAGATACAAAGGATTGGATCAAGCGATACAGGCCTTTGCAAAAGTGCGTGCCCAGCGCGATGATGTGAGTTTGGTCATTGCAGGTGAATCGTTTTGGAACACTTTGGATCAATCCAAGTGGTCCACGCGTTTTAAGCAAATAATCTTTGGTTGGGCCAAAAGAATTTTGCTCAACAAGAAAGACGATGAAAGGGAAGATCAACCCTTGGAATGGATACAGAAATTGGGGATAGAGAAAGATTGCTATGTCGTGAATCGCTTCATCGGCAACGAAGAAGTTCCTCCCTTCTTTCAAGTAAGCGATGCGGTTTTGTTGTTTTATAGAACAGCAACTCCCAGCGGCATTGAATCGCTCAGTTATAATTTTGCGTTGCCATTGTTGGCCACCAACGTGGGACATTTTCCAGAGACCATTACTGATGGTTTTAATGGGTATTTGGCCAAGGATGGCGATATTGAGGACATGGCGAAAGTCATGATGAAGTTTTTGGATCAACCCATTGATCGCAACAACGTAAAGGAAAAAACGGCCATGATGAGTTGGGAGCGATATGCCGACACTATAATGCACGCTTGATATGAAGGTGGGCTATACCGGGAATAATTATCCCGAAAAACGAAACATCATCCAGCGTGTTGCGCAAGTGGAATACAAGAATGTAAGCCGAAACAATTATTACGCCTACTTGAACCGCATCAATTTTTGGTTCACCCAAAAAGGATTTTCACAACTCATTGATACCGATTATTACCAGTTCAAAAACATCATGCCCTTGTATGTGGATGGGATGCATTTTTTCAATTCGGTGAGTTATGGAAGTATCCCGTGGATCACAACGTTTGAAACGGTGTTGCCATATTTCAACAAAATGAAATCAGGCTTTAAAAAAGAGGGTGGTTTGCAAATGCTGACTGTAGATCCTATCATACACAAGGCAATGGATGCGATGATACAGCCCAGTTGCAAAGCGCTTTTAGCGTTGTCCCAAAGTACAATGGAAATTCAAAAAAGGGTTTTGCAGTATTTCCCCGAGTATATGGAAATCATTTCGAGCAAAATCCAAGTTCTGCATCCGCCGCAGCAAGCTCAAGCTTATCAGCCAAGAAATTGGGAAGGGGAGTTTAGACTCTTGTTTGTCGGAAGGGCTTTTTACCGCAAAGGTGGTCAGGAGATGGTGCATGCTTTAGAGGAAATACGCAAGGAATTTCCATTGCATCTGACCATCGTTTCGTCAATGGATGTAGAATCTGGATGGCCAGGCATTGACCACAAAGAAAGAGAGGAGGACATGCAATGGCTGCGCGAGCAAGACTGGATTACTTGGCATGCGCAGTTGCCCAATGAACAAGTTCTGGCATTGATGCAAGAAAGTCATTTGGGATTGTTGCCAACATGGCAGGATACTTACGGATACAGTGTTTTGGAGATGCAGGCCAATGGATGTCCCGTTCTTACCACCAGCATTCGTTCATTGCCTGAAATTAATACTGAAGAAGTAGGATGGCGCGTCCAGCATTCGACCAATGCTTGGGGAGAATGGTCGGAAATACCAACGACCAGAGAATCCGTCATTAGTCAAGAGTTGGTCAATTCGTTGAAAACACAGTTTCGCAGAATATTCTCTAACCCTGAAGAAATGGAATCCAAAGGAAGGATGGCTGTTGATCGCATCGAGCGTGAGCACAATCCAGATTGGCATGCCATGCGATTGAATGAAATTTATCAGGAGATGTTTAATAAAAAATAGCGACATTCGTGAAATGGAAGAATTGTACAACCAAAGAAAAGACTACACCCAAAAT
>CANGVU010000208.1 GCA_947457325.1 Flavobacteriales bacterium
CCATCATCAACAACTTGGGCGTTCAATTCTTGAACAACTCAACTGGTGCTACTGGATATAACTGGAACTTTGGTGATGGAAATGTATCTTCCGATAACAACCCATCTCACAACTATGGAACCAACGGCTCTTACACAGTGACATTGGAAGCTTCTAATGGCAATTGCACAGATGTCCACACCTTTGAAGTATTGGTTACTGGAACAGAGGAAATCATGAGTCAAAACATCTCCTTGTATCCCAATCCTGCGCAAGACCAAATCAACATTGTGTGTCCTGCTCAATCCACATTGATCATGACCAATGTTACAGGACAGATCATCAGTACCATTCAAAACACCAAGAACCAAGAGGTGATGAATGTTTCTGATTTGGCCAATGGCGTTTATTTTGTTCGCATCATCAACAACAATGATGTAACAACCTTAAAATTCAACAAGAACTAATACTATTTTGGTTCCAAACAACGAGAGGCTGTCATTGGACAGCCTCTTTTTTTTTGCGATGAACAAAAAGTTCAAGTAACTTTTCTATCAATGACAACTATTTCTCTCTTGGCATTTTTTCAATGTCTAAAATCATAAAACCATCAATAGCATTGTTGAACAAAGGATCTCTATTAAAGGCCAATATCTTTGCATTCTGGGCAAGATATTTTTTATATAGAACAGGCATAGACAATCCCATAGGCTCAATTTGACCAATCAACTTGTCCATTTGTTTGATTTCCTTTTTCACGGTTAACAACAAAGCATCTCTATCTATCAAATCTTTCATTACTACTTTATTCCTTGGTCTTACCCAAGCAGAGAGTTTCTCATCGCCGTATTCTTGAAGCAAGAACTGAATCATCAATTCCTTGGACAATCGCTTGTACTGATCGCTCATACTCACAGGCCCAATAATATACTTAACATCTTTAAAGTGGTCCATAAAAATGGTTATACCCTGCCAAAGCAGAAACAATGGCCACCTTTGTCTTTGATACTTGGAAATGATAAAAGATCTGCCCAACTCAATGCTCCTTTTCAAATATGGCTTAAACTCATTTTTCATTTTAAACAATGAGTGGGTGTAAAAACCTTTTTTGCCATATAAATCAACAATTTCAGAACCAAGGCCAATGCGGTATGCACCAACCAATTCTTGATTCTCTCTGTGCCATAAAACTAAATGATAGTAATAAAAATCGTAGTCATCCAGGTCCAGAGACTTTCCAGTCCCCTCTCCTACTTCTCTAAAAGTGATTTCACGCATACGTCCAATCTCATGCAACAAATTGGGGATACGGTGCGATTTTACTGCGTAACAGACAAATCCAGATTGATCCAATAGCATGGCATCTTCGATATCATCTATCTCTTTCAACAAATCTTGTTTGAACGCAGGATAACCAACATCTTCTTGTTTAGCATCCTTTTTAAACCACAATCTTGGGGCAAAAAAACGACGACGAACCTCAAATTGGTAACTCAATGCGTACACCTTGGATCTAAAAAAACGATTGAGTTGAGCGACGTCTTCGATTACTGACCAGTCCTTATGCAAAATGGGGTGACCAATCTCTACAACCAGTTCTTTGTTTCGCTTCCTAAGCAATTCAGCCGGTAAAGCGATGGTTCTCAATTGAGGATGAATCTTTCCCAATATGTGAAACATGTAAGAATTATCACCATAGAAGTACACAGGGAGAACCGTTGCTGTTGTCTTTTGTATCAACTTAATAACAGAATCTGACCAACGTTTATCCACTGGATGTTTGAGTTTTCCTTTCTGCAAAGTCGAGACCTCCCCTGCAGGGAAAACGATCAAGCAACCTCCATTCCTTACATGTTCTAATGACGCTCTGACACCTCCTCTGCTGTTCTTGTTTCCTTGATTTTCAAAAGGATTTACAGCAAAAAAGAAATCACTAATGGGCTTCACTTCTGAAAGTATGTAATTGGCCATTACCTTGATATCACTGCGAACTTGCAACAACATTTTGAGTGCCATTAACCCATCCAAGGCTCCAAAAGGGTGATTGCAAATCACTACCAAAGACCCTTCCCTTGGAATGGCATTCAATTGATCCCCTTTCCATTGAGGAGTAATGTTCAACTGATCAAAAAGTCCATCTACAAATGCCCCACCTTGTTGATCAGAAACCTTAGCGTAGAGCTGGTTGATGGCCTTCAATTTTGTGACCTGTTGCACAATCTCAACCAACGGATTGCGCTCCTTGGTTCTAAGCACTTTTGCTAAGGTAGATTTGGGAATCAACTCATTCTTCATGTCATGCAGAAATCAATTTAAAGTCTTTAAATCCTTTGGATTCCAATACCTCTAAAACTATTCCATCTGCCAATCCAAACTTAGGAGCCAACAACTCTTCAATACCTACCTCATCAGCTATTTGAGTATATATGTTAAGCGCTGGCACAATGACATCGGCACGATCTTCTCTTAACTTGAACTTCCGCATACGTTGTTCTTTGGAACAACGACTCAGTTGTTTCTTTAAATTATTCAGCTCTTCAAGAGTAACAAACTCTCGGGACTTCTTCTCTAATATTTTAATGGCACTATTGATGTTACCACCTGTCGCAATGGCTTGGTATTTCATCTTTGGATTGATGTGCTGAGCGAGCCAATCAAACACTGCTTTGGGTAATTTTCTCTGATCGTTCAAAAGCATCCGAACGGTTCCTACTTCAAACGACTGAGAAGCCTTTTTTGCACCTCGCTCAATCAATGTTAACTCGGTACTTCCCCCTCCAACATCAATAAAAAGATAATGGTGCTCTTTGGGCAGTTGGTAATGACTGAAGTTGCCAAAAATCATTTCCGCCTCTTCACTCCCTGACAAAATTTTAATTTCTATCCCCGATACTTTTTTGACTTGTCTAACAACTGCATCTCTGTTTTCAGCGCTGCGCAATGCGCTGGTTGCGCATGCCCTAACTTCTTCAATGGCAAGTGCCTCAATAATTGCAGCAAATCCCTTGATGGTCAATGCCAACTGGGTTGAGCGTTCCAAAGAAACTTTTCCAAATGTAAAAACATCACCACCCAAGCGAATGGGGACACGCGTGTGCAAGAGTTTCTCTAACAATATTCCATCTTCATTCTTATGCACTTGTGCAACAAATAACCTCACGGCATTGGAGCCGATATCGATAGCAGCAATCCTCATTTATTTAAATCTGATTTTTCAAGTAGATTCTGATAATACCTTTCTTGGGTGTCAAAGGATTTAGATTGAATCACGCTGCAAACCAATTGGTTCATGCGATCTGATTCTAAACATCGTGCCTTTGCCAAAGGGTCAAATTGTAGGTTCAACCAATCTTTGAGCTCACCCCGCAATTCGGAATCTTGTATGGGTGCCAAGACTTCTATTCTGTAATCCAAATTACGAACCATCATATCTGCACTGCCAATGAAAACGCGCTCACGCTTACCAAGTCCAAAAACAAATACTCTACTGTGTTCCAAATACCTGCCAAGAATACTGCGCATGCTAATATTCTTCTTTTGGTTCTCTGTTGATGGTTGCAGCAGACATACACCTCTAATGACCAATTTCACTTCAACCCCATTCTCTCCAGCTTCCAATAACTTCTTGATGATACCATCATCTACCAAGTTATTGACTTTTATAACAACCAAAGCCTTTTTACCTTTCTTAGCCTCTTTGATCTCATCTGCAATCCAATCCATCAACTTTCTCCTTGTATTAAAAGGTGAAACTACCAGGTGGCGGAACTGTGGCCGATGGAAATTGGCTTCAAAAAAATGAAACAAACTTCTTACCTCTCTTCCTAGATCAATGTTGGTGGTCAACAAAGAAGTATCTGAATAA
>CANGVU010000209.1 GCA_947457325.1 Flavobacteriales bacterium
ATAAATTGACCGTAGAACAAGGAGCGATGCTTATCGGTATGCTCAAAAACTCTTCGTTGTTCAATCCTGTAAAACGAGAAGAGAAAGTTACCAAACGCCGTGAAGTGGTATTGAAACAGATGGTTAAAAACAATTACCTATCAGAACAGCAATATGATAGCTTACGTGTTTTACCATTGGGATTGGATTTTCAAAAAATCAGCCACACCGAGGGTATGGCACCATACTTCAGAGAAGTATTGCGCTTGAAAATTCAAGAAATTTTTGATGAGAAGGATGCAGATGGCAATTTGAAATATGTCAAAGCAGATGGCACACCTTACAACATTTACAAAGACGGGTTAAAAATCTACACCACCTTGGATGCTAAAATGCAGGAATATGGGGAATGGGCGGTAGAGGAGCATTTGAGCAAAGAATTGCAAAAAGCATTTACCCAAGATTTAAAATCGAGAAAAAAGGAAAACTATCCTTTCTACAATGGAATCACAGAAGGTGATCGCAAAAACATCATGGATCAGGCTTACAAACAAAGTGAGCGATACAAATTTTTGGCAGGACACATGTGCCCAGAATGCAAAAGACCCAAAAGTTATATTGTAAAAGAAGGCAAAGAATATGTATGTGATGCAGAGGCTGGAGGATGCGGTGAACATTGGGCATCGCACGATGAAGCGGAGATTCAAAAAATCTTCCAGACCAAAACAAAAATGAAGGTATACACGCACAAGGGACCCAAAGATACACTCATGAGTCCAATGGATAGCATTTTGTACCATAAGACAATACTTCATGCCGGCCTTATGTCCATGGATCCCAAAACCGGTCACGTTAAAGCTTGGGTTGGTGGTATAGATTACAACTATTTTAAGTATGACAATGTGTATCAATCACGTCGTCAAGTGGGATCTACGTTCAAGCCTATTGTATATGCCACAGCGCTGCGCATGGGAAAAAAGCCATGTGACCCCATCGTCGTCGCTTCGCCATGTTTTAATTTACCTAACGGTGAACGTTGGTGTCCGCGTGGAGGAAGCGCCGGACGTTATGTGATGAACAAAGCGCTCGCAGCATCCGTCAATACTGTAGCTGCGCAATTGATCAGCGATTACGGAGTAGATGCAGTAGTGGCCTTGGCACGCAATCTGGGTATCAAAAGTGATATTCCCCGCACCTATTCTATAGCACTGGGTGTAGCGCAATTGTCATTGTATGAAATGGTAGGAGCCAACTCAGCGATGGTCAATCATGGTATGTACATTGAACCCACCTATTTGCTTCGCATTGAGGACCGCAATGGCAACATGATTTACGAAGCAGATCCCCAAATCAGCCAAGCCCTTGATCCAAGCGTATCATATGCATTGGTGGACATGATGAAGGGCGTATGCAACTATGGAACCGCAGCCCGCATCAGAAGTGGCAGACCATATGGAAACCTTCGTTACCCATTGGCCGGAAAAACAGGAACAACACAGAGCAATACAGATGGTTGGTTCATTGGTATGACGCCCGATTTGGTTACCGGGGTATGGGTAGGTGCACAAGATCCCACCATCCGATTCAGCAGCACCAACCTGGGTCAAGGTGCCAATACAGGTCTTCCCATCTTTGGCTATTTCATGAACAAAGTTTACGCGGATCCCAACATCAAAATCTCCAAAGGTGACTTCCCAAGACCAGAAAACTATGATACCTTGCGATTTGATTGCAATGTGCATGAACCGGACGCTATTTTTGCGGAGGATGTGTTCTCCGATGATGGCGATGAAGATTTGTACAACAATGGAGAGTTGTTTATGGGCGGAGCGGATTCAATACTAAAAAAATAAAAATGGGCTTTAATAAAGTTGTAAAAGATGCCAACGAAGCCTGTCAAGGCATTCAAAGTGGTATGACCCTTATGCTCGGAGGTTTTGGCCTTTGCGGCATTCCTGAAAATTGCATTACCGAGTTGGTAAATATGAAGGTGAATAACCTTACTTGCATCTCCAACAATGCAGGAGTAGATGATTTTGGACTTGGTCTTTTATTGCAAGGAAAGCAAGTCAAAAAAATGATCAGCTCATATGTAGGTGAAAACGCCGAATTTGAAAGACAAATGCTCAGTGGAGAATTGGACGTAGAACTGATTCCCCAAGGCACATTGGCCCAAAGATGTATGGCAGCGGGATATGGGATGCCTGCCATCTTTACACCGGCCGGTGTAGGAACAGAAGTGGCAGAGGGCAAAGAAATGCGCGTATTCAATGGAAAAAAATACCTCATGGAATATGCCTTTGATGCAGACTTTGCCATCGTCAAAGCGTGGAAAGGTGACACCATGGGAAATTTGATATTCAGAAGTACCGCAAGGAATTTTAATCCCGTTATGGCTATGGCTGGAAAAATCACCATTGCTGAAGTAGAGGAATTGGTTCCCGCTGGCGAATTGGACCCTGACCACATACATACCCCAGGGATCTATGTGCATCGCATCTTCCAAGGAAAGCAATACGAAAAGAGAATTGAACAAAGAACCACCCAAAAACGCGCGTAATCATGTTGGATAAAAATGGAATTGCAAAAAGAATTGCATTAGAAGTCAAAGACGGCATGTACGTCAACTTGGGTATTGGAATCCCCACGTTGGTGGCCAATTATGTCCCCAATAACATTGAGGTTGTTCTACAATCGGAAAATGGACTACTCGGAACTGGGCCATTTCCCTTTGAAGGCGAAGAAGATGCTGATCTGATCAATGCTGGAAAACAAACAGTAACAACATTGCCAGGATCATCTTTCTTTGACAGTGCGATGAGCTTTGGAATGATTAGGGCTCAAAAAGTAGATTTAACCATTTTGGGAGCCATGGAAGTGAGTGAATTGGGAGATATTGCCAATTGGAAAGTCCCAGGAAAAATGGTCAAAGGAATGGGCGGAGCCATGGATTTGGTGGCCTCTGCAAAAAACATCATCGTTGCCATGCAACATTGCGATAAAGCAGGTCATTCTAAACTTTTGCCGCAATGCACTCTTCCACTCACTGGCATTCATTGCATTAAAAAAGTAGTTACAGATTTGGGTGTGTTTGACATCAAAGATGGCGCCTTTCATTTGATAGAGAGAGCCCATGATGTCAGCATCGAAGAAATTCAAGCCAAAACGGCTGGAAAGCTCATCATTCCCGATGTTGTTGGTGTAATACATTAAGATCCCTAGCCCTTTCTTTGCTGCTGCTTTTTGCTTATCATTGCAGTATGCGAAAAATGATTTTGTTTGTTGTCTTAATCCAGTCCGCTTGGATTTATGCGCAACCCACTTTCCCTGTCAATGGCGCTCGAGAAAAGGAAGTGGTTCACACTGCTATCACTCATGCCACACTGCACATCAATGACATTGAGGTCATCAATGATGCTACACTTTTGTTTTACAAAGGTCGTATCATCAACGCAGGCAGTAACCTAACATTACCCGCTAGTACGGTAATATTGGATTACAGCAACAAACACATCTACCCTTCTTTTGTTGACTTGTATAGCAACTACGGACAACCCGCTGTGGAGCAAGCGCAATGGTCACCATTCCCCAATCCTGATCGCAATAGAAAAGGCGCATTTGGTTGGAATGATGCCATTCACGCGGATTACGCAGCCAGCTATCATTTTAACTACGACGAATCCGCTGCAAATGATTTAATCAAAGCCGGTATTGGTGCCGTGGTTACGCACAGAAAAGATGGAATAGTGAGAGGAAGCGGAGCCTTGGTTGCTTTAGATGACAACGAAAATATTGCACTGTTAAAATCCAATGTATCGGCTCATTATTCATTTGAAAAAGGCAGTAGCAAACAAGAAT
>CANGVU010000210.1 GCA_947457325.1 Flavobacteriales bacterium
CCACGATAACACTGTCACCGTCCACTAAAGGTGTTCCGTTCGAATCCAATACTTGAGAGCCCCTAATCGCAGCAGCGGCTTCTTCTGCATCTTCCGAGGGATTCCATTCATGAAAACATTCTGGACAAACCAATAAATTGTCACTTGGATAAGTATATGGAGATTGGCATTTGGGACATGGAGGAAGGTTGCTATCGCTCATCATTTATTTCTTTGGTTTGCGAATATCGAAGATTTAGATGAACGAAAAAACACGATTCTTATCAGTTGTTTTCTCTTTTCAAAAATCTAATGGTTAAAGGAATTTTCGAATAATGTTGTGTATGGTAAGCAACAAAACCGAATCTTTGGTAAACCCAAAAATTCTGATCAAAGGCTGTTTCTGCGTAAATGGGCAAATTCATTTCTTTAGCCTTCATAAACAAAGCATCTCTTAATTCTCGGGCTTGCGGACCTCCTTTATGGGACTTTCGTGTTCCTAAAACCCAAACGTAGATATAGGGTTGGTTTCGGGGTCTGAATTTTTCCAGTTCCTTTTCGAGTTGAAGTATTTTAATCAATCTTGTCCATTCAAATGCGCTCCAAACCATTTTGATGTGGTCCCATCCGTCACGCCATGTCTTCTTCCAAATGGTACTTTCCATGAAAATCAAAAGTCCATTTCCATCATCAGAAACGTAGATTGCATTTCTTCTGTTTGAAATGACGTAGATAAATTGAGCAAGGGCTTGAATCTTTGATGCATAGTTTTTTTTTCCGAGAAGAAATCTAATCTTGGGATTGTCTTCAATGGCGTCCATAATCATTTCAACAACGCTGTTTTTTTCTTTGGAATCTGCCGGTCTCATCTTTCATGAATTGAAATAACTTTGGAAAGTTAGTACAAATGAATGCCCCGTATATAAATATGCATTGTCATCAGATTCTTGATCCAGAGGAGTTGAGTATCCTGAATATCCATGACCCGATGGATTATGACTCAAACCAATTGTGCTCAGTTGGGATACACCCTTGGCATGTTCAAGAAGTGATTGCTCGAGATAGGGTAGATGCTTTTTATCGATTGATTCAAAATCCAAACGTAAGGGCCATTGGTGAATGTGGGCTAGATAGAATGTGTGCAACTCCATGGGAAATGCAGTTGGATGTTTTTAGCATGCAAATTCAATGGGCCATAGAATGGCAGAAACCGCTTATGATTCATTGTGTAAGAAGTCAACAAGAAGTGCTCAAAGCATTAAAGAATTTTGAGTTAGGCTTTGTTTTTCATGGCTTCAATAGAAATCTTGATATGGCTGTTCATGTTGTCAATCAAGGAGGGTATTTATCAATGAATGAGAAGTTTTTAATGACACAGCAGGGCATAGAGGTTGCTAAGCAAATTCCACTCAATCGTTTGTTTTTAGAGACAGACAATGATCCAGTTTCAGTACGTGGGGCTTACCTTTGCCTCAGTCAATTGTTGGTGATCTCAGAAAAAGAAATTGCCCAGCAGTTTTGGCAAAATACTTTAGAAATAGGATTAATTGAAGGTTGAAATGAAAGATTTATCATGGTTATCCAGAACCCAGTTGTTGGTTGGTGAGCAGGCATTGCTTCAATTGACGACCAAACATGTCATGGTAGTTGGCATGGGTGGGGTAGGTTCTTTTGCTGCGGAGTTTGTAGCTAGATCAGGTGTTGGTAAAATGACCATCATCGACGGTGATGTTGTTGATCCAACCAATCGCAATAGGCAATTGCCTGCCTTGGCCACCAACCATGGAGATCCCAAGGTTCAAATTATGGCCAAGAGAATCAAAGAAATCAATCCTGAAATTGAGTTAAACGTTATTCAATCTTTTGTGAATCCTGAGTTGGTTGCGGAGCAGTTAGAATTCAAACCAGACTACATCATTGACGCCATTGATAGTATCACACCAAAGTTGACCTTTATGAAGCTGGCCTATGAAAGCCGCATTCCAATGGTGAGTAGCATGGGTGCGGGAGGGAAAGTTGATCCAACTCGTTTGCATGTGGTTGATATCTCAAAGACATACAATTGTCCATTTGCGCATCAAATCAGAAAACGTTTGCGAAAAATGGGAATAAGAAAAGGGATCAAAGCCGTGTTTAGTGATGAATTGCCAGATCCCAATAGCATCATGTTAACCGACGGTAGCAACTATAAGAAATCTGCGTACGGAACCATTTCATATATACCTGCAACTTTTGGAGCGGTAGTGGCTTCTGTAGCCATTAGAGATTTGATGAAGGGTTAGACTATTTTCCTTTTCGGTCCCAAGTGCTTTGTAAGATAAGAATGGCCAATAAAAAGCAAAACAACGGAATGAGCATCAATGGCGCCCATGTGGGATTTTGAATAATGTTCTCATGGTATCCAATCATCGAGCTAATGAGTCCAATTGTAAAAACGAATAATCCTATTCTTCGGCGGAGTGGAGTGTTTTGATTCTTTCTATTGGACATTCAATTGTTTTAAAATTTTACTTTTTTACAATAGTATTTCTTTTTTGGATAAAACTTTGAGATTAGATATAAACAATAGCCCATTGTTTATAATAAATTTATTTTATAGTATAATCTATACTCCTTTAGGAGTAGTTTACATTTGATTTATGACAAAGATTTTATGCGTGTGTTTGGGGAACATTTGTCGCTCTCCAATGGCTCAAGGTGTTTTGCAGCAGGCCGCAGCTGAAGTTGGATTGGATATTATAGTTGATAGCGCAGGAACTGCTGGATATCATGTTGGTGAGAAACCTGACCACCGATCCATTGCGGCTGCCAACAAATTTGGATTGGATCTATCCAAACAGAGAGCAAGAAAAATCACCACAAGTGATTTTGAAAAGTTTGATCTGATCTTGGTGATGGATGCTCAAAACCTAAAAGATGTTTTACAAATCGCCCCAAGTTCAAAATATCAAGCAAAGATTAAACTCTACCGTTCGGATCTCAAGGATGTGGATGACCCATATTATGGGGTAGAAAAGGATTTCATAAATATGTACAATGTTCTCATGGAGCATGCTCCTTTTTGGATGAATCACATACAACTGAATTCCTAGATCTTGCGCTATCTTTGATGGATGCAAGTGTGTGTGTATTGCGCTTCCAGTGCAAAGATTGATTCGGCTTATTTTGAAGCCACAGAGGCATTGGCCAAATTGTTGGTCAATCATGATTTCCAAGTTGTTTTTGGCGGAGGTAGTTCTGGTTTAATGGGGAAATTAGCAGATACTGTTTTGGCCAATGGGGGCAAGATTAAGGGCATTATGCCCCAATTCATGAATGAAGTGGAGTGGGGGCATAAGGGTGTTTCTGATTTTGTTTACACCCAAACCATGCATGAACGAAAAGCGAAATTTCTTGAAGGTACAGATGCCATTATTGCTTTGCCTGGCGGTCCAGGAACATTCGAGGAATTGTTTGAAGCCATTACTTTGAAAAAGTTGGGGCAAATTTCGACACCTATTGTTGTCTTAAATACCAAAGGATATTACAATGCATTTGCTTTGATGATAAAGCAAGCAACAGAGGGAAAATTCATGACTGATGATGGCGATCGCATCTGGAAGATGGTCAACTATCCCGATGAGGTTATTCCTTGCATTCAAAGTTTTGAAACCAAAAAAATTGAATTAAAGCAAGCTGGAACGCTTCGTTAGTTGTTTTTTATTGGCAGAACAATGCTGAAGGTTGAACCCACGTTGGTTTCTGAATCAACTTGAATTTGACCTTCCAATTGGTCAACCCACTTCTTAATCATGGCCAAGCCCAGTCCGTGTCCTTTTTTTCCAAATCGATCTTTTGC
>CANGVU010000211.1 GCA_947457325.1 Flavobacteriales bacterium
TCAAGGTCAAAGTAACAATCTTGCCTTGAGTGATCGCGGTTGGAAAGGCCTAGACGGCGTGGGGATTAGAAGTGAAATTGAAAAAGTTGCACTTCCCATGTACGGACGTTTGATGCACGCCGTTAGTGGCGAATTAACCTACCAACCATACGGGAAAGAAGGTCAAGCCATTTACAGCGTATCACGTGGATTATTGAATCAAACCCTGTTGAATTGTGCTGGAGAATATCCCAATGTTCATATCAACTTTGAGCACAAGTGCAATGACGTTGACTTAAAAAACAAAACCATTCATTTTGAGCATGACGGGCAAGAAATTCCTGTAGGTTATGATCGCCTGTTTGGAACGGATGGTGCGTTCAGCGCCGTGCGCTCTCGCATGACCAAATTGGATCGCCATGAATATTCTCAAAAATATTTGGCCCATGGTTATAAAGAGTTGGAAATACCTGCCAATCCTGACGGTACACATCAACTAAGAAAAGACTGTCTACACATTTGGCCTCGTGGTGAATTTATGATGATAGGTCTGCCCAATCCTGACGGGTCTTTTACCTGCACCTTGTTTATGGCTTATGAGGGAGAAGTGAGTTTTGAGAAAATCAAAACTGAAGAAGATGTTCATGCTTTTTTTGATCAATATTTTCCTGATGCCAAAGCCCTAATGCCTGAGCTGATTCAGGATTATTTCAATCACCCCACTGGTAGCTTGGTCATGACCCAATGTGATCCTTGGAACGTTGGCGCTGATGTTTGTCTCCTTGGAGATGCTGCTCATGCAATTGTTCCATTCTACGGTCAAGGAATGAACTGTGGATTTGAAGACTGTTCTGCACTTGAAGAAATTCTTACATCTACTGAAGAAGATTGGGAAAAAGCCATACCTCAATTTGCCAAAGAACGCAAACCCAATGGTGACGCTATTCTAGAATTGGCTTTGCGCAATTACATCGAGATGCGCGATCTCACTGCTGATCCACGATTCCTATTGCAAAAGAAAATAGAGGGTTGGTTTAGCACGAAGCATCCTGACAAATGGATGCCCTTGTATTCACAAGTCACTTTCAGCCACATCCCATATCACATTGCATTGGCCAATGGGAAAAAGCAAGATGAAATTATGGCTCAGATTCTTGACATGCCCAACATTGAAGAAGTTTGGAACAGTGAGGAGGTTGAAAACAAATTACTAAGTCTTATTCAATAAAGCATTTTCCTTACATCTTTGTCTAAATATCCAGAGATGCGAATTTTGTTCATTGCCCTTTTTACACTTTCTCAATTTTGTCTTTTAAGTCAAAGACAATTGAGACCTTTGCATGCAGAACCGGACTACTTGGATCATGGTTGGTCATTTGGAGCAGGTGCAACAGTAATGCTACCGTACAAGCTTAAGACACCCATCAGCAGCTACGACAGCACCAATCGAAATACGCTCATTTATGACGGAACCATTTTTGCCACTCCCAAAGCAGGATGGGCTGTTGAGGCCAATAAAATGTGGTTCAAAACCAAATGGAATTACTTTGATTATTGGGAAGTCGGGGCACGGTATTATTGTTTGCGAGGACTAGAAAGATTCAATGGGGATTTTCAAGGCAAGGACAACAGCGGTGGGATAGCTGCAGACCGCAAAACTAAATTCAACCTACATACGTTTGGATTTGAAGCCCGTGCCATTGACATGAGGCAATTCACGGATCGTTCCTGGTTTCATCACGGACCAGTTTTAACAGCCGACTACCAAGCCTTTCAGCGCGTAAAAAAGAAAAACAACGAGTCTATACCGTTACCTGAGTTAATGCCTTCAAAATTCAGCGGAGGAATCAATTATCAATTCGGATTGGGACGAAAAAAATTCCCTGGGCTCTTTGTGCTATACACGTTAGAAACCCCATTGTTTACCTTCTATCCTTGGGATGAAAAATGGCCCCAAATGAAAGTGCTCAATACAGATTGGCAGCCCATCATTTTTACCGCTCGTTTTATTCTGCTAAAGAAACGCCCATCCAAATCCTGCGACAATCGTCCTGAAGTGAATATCGAAATCGATAAAGATGATCCAGGAAAACACAGCCGTAAAAATGGGCTTTTTGATGAAAAAATAAAACGCGTAAAAATCAGAAAACGCAATTAATGTTTTGCATCCTGACACAACTCAATCAAAACACCATTCGTTGATTTTGGATGTAAAAAAACGATTATCTTTCCATCTGCACCTGGTTTTGGTTCCGGGCTTAATAGAACAAAACCCTCCTTTTCCAACCGGCTCATCTCTGCATAAATATCATCTACATCAAATGCTATGTGATGAATGCCTTGTTTGTTCTTTTCCAAATACTTTGCAATAGGACTATCTGCATGAATGGCTTGCAGCAACTCTATCTTGCTTTCACCTATTTGAAAAAAACTGGTCATGACACCCTCACGCTCTACCACCTCCATTTTGTAAGGAGCTGAATTCAACAGTTTTTCAAAAAGGGAATTGGATGCCTCTATGTCCTGCACCGCAATACCCAAATGCTCAATTTTCTTAATCATGTTCTATTTTTTAAAAACAAAATAAACAGCTGCAATAATACAAAACATGGCAGCTATGTGATTCCATTTGACGCTCTCTCCTTTAAAAAGCAATAGAGCCATTGCCATAAAAACTCCCAGAGAAATAACCTCTTGCAAGATTTTCAATTGAAATAAATCAAAAGGACCTCCATACAATTTAGACCCAATTCTATTGGCAGGAACTTGCAAGAAATATTCAAAAAGTGCAATTCCCCAACTCAACAAAATAATGGTTATTAACCCCAAAGATTTAGACCATTCAAACTCCTTAAACTTCAAATGCCCGTACCAAGCTAAGGTCATAAACACATTGCTACCAATTAGAAGCAGAATGGAATAAAATGCCTTCATCAATTGTAAAAGTATAAGACCCCAGTTGATGAATCAAATGTGTAATTGTATTGCAATAAGTTTTGAGATGCTGATCCTTCGACTATTGTACCATCAGTTAATAGCCATTTGGAATCTCCACATGGATCTTTGATAAAAACATGATCATCGTCCACTATGCAAATACAAGGATCGTCCGGATTGTGTGTGCTTCTTGCATCGTATACATTGAACTCCTCTTGATTAATGCGGTAAATAATCAACTTAACCGTGCCGCCATCGAAATACAAATAACCCGTTGCCACAGACAAATCAAAATAAGACGGCTCATTGATGTTTATGGTAAAGGCAAAACTCACCTCCGGCAACAATTGACTTCTATTGCAACGATCACAACCGCCAATGGTAAACATCAGTAACAATATGAATACAATCCGTTTCATTTCTTAGCCACAGTTGGAATAAATGGTTTTACATAAACAGGCTCAAAGTAAGCCAAATCAACAGGATTACCCAAATCAATACTTCCTTGAAACACCTCAAGAATGCTAGGAAGTACATCGACAAAAATAGTTTGATCTGGCAACAATGATTTCAACTTTGAGGCATTCTCACCAATAACCATCAATGGTTTATTGGACAATTTCCTTGCAAATTCTTCATCAACTATTATCGCCTCAGCTGTGGACAATGATCCGTCTAAATTTCGCCATGCACCAAAAACTTCATTTCGACGTGCATCCATCACCACCAAAACATCTCCTTGAAAATCAATTGTGTTCTGAGACAACATCATTTGCATCCCGGAAACAGCAAATAGTGGAATATTCAATGCCATTGCTAATCCCTTAGCTGCTGCAACTCCAATTCGTAATCCTGTATATGAACCTGGGCCACTGCCAACAACTACCGAACTTAA
>CANGVU010000212.1 GCA_947457325.1 Flavobacteriales bacterium
ATCATCGCAGATGCCGCAATACCTACACCGTAAAAACCAGCCAAAGCATAAGCAGCCCAAATGGCACCAGCAAACAAAATCACTGGCATTGCCGTACTTAGCATTCCTGTACCCAAACCGGCAATGATGTTGGTTGCTGCACCAGTTGCTGATTTCTGAACGATACCAACGACAGGTCTTTTACCCAATCCAGTATAGAACTCAGTAATATAAGAGATAGCAATTCCAACAAACATTCCTACCAATACGGCCCAAAACACATTCATGCTAGTAGTAGTGGCTTTGCTGAATTCACCTGCATTGAATACAGAAATGGTCATCTCTGCAGGCAACATCATATTAATCAAGAAGTAAGAAGCGACCAAAGAAATGATCATCGAAATCCAGTTACCCATGTTCAATGCTTTTTGAACGGTATCAGTTGTTGCCAATACATTCTCTTTGACACGAACAAAATAAGAGGCAACGATAGAGGCCAACAAACCAACAGCCGCAATACTCAAAGGCAACAAAATGGGTCCCATTCCAGAAAAAGGAATATTGGCAAAACTGCCTGTCGATTCAATCACATCACGGATAACATAATTACCCAAAACCATGGATGCCAAAACAGTTGCTACATAAGAACCGAACAAATCGGCACCCATTCCAGCAACGTCACCTACGTTATCACCTACGTTATCAGCGATAGTAGCAGGGTTACGAGGATCATCCTCAGGAATTCCAGCTTCCACTTTACCCACCAAATCAGCGCCAACGTCAGCAGCTTTGGTATAGATACCACCACCAACACGCGCAAATAATGCAATACTTTCAGCACCTACTGAGAATCCAGCCAATACTTCCAAAACGCGGGTCATGGTTTCTACGCCACCATTCTCCAAGGTTCCTTGCATGAAGAACTGGAAGAAAATCACAAACAACATTCCCAATCCCAATACAGCCAATCCTGCCACACCAAGACCCATCACGGTTCCTCCTGTGAAAGACACTTTCAATGCCTTAGCCAATGAAGTACGCGCTGCCTCGGTTGTTCTAACGTTGGCTTTGGTGGCGATCTTCATTCCAAAGAAACCAGCCAATGCACTGAATACGCAACCCACCACGAAGGCAACTACGATTAACCAGTGTGATGATGGAACAACTTGAGACAAAACGCCCAAACCAATTCCAGCGATGACCATGAAGATGGCCAAAATGCGGTACTCCGCTTTCAAAAACGCCATGGCGCCCTCTGCTACATACCCTGCAATCTCTTTCATGCGGTCATTTCCCGCGTCTTGCTTAGTAACCCAAGCGGACTTAATCATCATCACCACCAAGGCAACAAGGCCTACCGCAGGAATCAGATAAAAAACATTGTTCATAATGATAATTTTATTTGGTTATCGGTTAATTGAGCGCAAATGTAAGAAAGCAAAGCACTTTCTACAATACTAATATTCCATATCAAAAAGTCAATAACTATCCCGGGCTAATTCTTTTCAAAACTAACTTCTATCCATTTGCTCACGGGCGTGTTGCTTCTAAGCGCCGTGTGCTCCAAAGGAACAAGACAGTTGGTTTCAGGGAAATAAGTCGCAACACAACCACGTGCAATGGGATACGGAATGACCAAAAAATGTTCAGCCACCCTTCGCTCATTGTCGAACCATCCAACAATATTCACATCTGCCAAATGGCTCAAACCAGCCTCTTGCATATCATCTGCATGCATCAAGACAACCCTCCTTTCATTCTCTATTCCTCTGTATCGATCATCCAAACCGTAAATCGTTGTGTTGTATTGATCATGACTTCGGATCGTCATCATAATAAAACGTCCATCCTGCACTTTCTGGAGCTCAAGTGCATTAACCGAAAAGTGTGCCTTTCCGCTTGGAGTAGTAAACTTCCCTTCTCTTGGACCATTGGGCAAATAAAATCCCTCAGGCTTTCTGACCTTCTGATTAAACTGATCAAATCCAGCTATACTTCCCTCAATGTGATTTCTAAGCACATCATAATTGTCTGCCATTGCCCGCCAATCCATTTCTCCATCATTTCCAAACAATGCTTGCGCGATTCCCGATACAATGGCCGGCTCAGATTTCAAATGCACAGAACATGGCGCATTGACTCCTCTTGAAGTATGAACAATACCCATTGAATTTTCTACAGTGACAAACTGCTCTCCTGAAACTTGAACATCTTTCTCTGTTCTTCCCAAACAGGGCAAAATCAATGCACGTTGTCCTGTAACACAATGTGCGCGATTGAGCTTTGTACTCACTTGAACGGTTAAACCCACCTTTTGCATGGCCTTTCCTGTGCGCTCACTGTCTGGGGTCGCCGAAATGAAATTTCCTCCCATGGCAATAAAAACATCCACATCACCCTTCTCCATCGCAGCAATGGCTTCCACCACATCATATCCTTCTTCACGCACAAAAGACTTATTCCAATATTGATCCAACTTGTCCATGAAGGCTGGCTTGGGCTTTTCATAAATCCCCATAGTTCTGTCTCCTTGAACATTGCTGTGCCCTCTAACTGGACATACCCCCGCATTGGGCTTACCAATGGCCCCGCGCAGCAAGTGTATGTTCACTACCTCTTGAATCGTAGCTACCCCCTGACGTTGCTGAGTCAATCCCATTGCCCAACATGAGATTATCTCCGTTGTACTCAATAACAAATCAACCAACGGTTCTATCTCATTTGGCGTCAGACCTGTTAATTCTTCAAGTTGTTCCAAATGCCAATTTCCAAAAAAGGCTTTCCAAGCTTCAAAACCAGCTGTTTTGTTTTCAATAAAGGATTCATCAAAAACATCAGAATTTGACTTTGAACGCATCAACATTTGTGATTGCACATATTGAAACAAAGCCATGTCACCACCAATCTTAACCGGCAGATATAAATCTGCCAACTTAGTCCCACCCTTCAATATTTCCAAGGGACTTTGTGGATCAATGAACTTCTCCGTTCCAACCTCAGGCAAAGGGTTAATGTGTACAATCTTTCCACCATTCCCCTTGCACTTGGACAACGCACTCATCATGCGCGGGTGATTGGTCCCCGGATTTTGTCCAATCACCAAAATCAATTTGGCATGGTGAATATCCTCTAACTTCACAGTACCTTTTCCGATACCAATGGTTTCAGTCAAGGCAACACCAGAACTCTCGTGACACATGTTGGAACAATCTGGCAAATTATTCGTCCCATAGTTTCGCACCATCAACTGATACATATAAGCTGCTTCATTGCTGGTGCGCCCGCTAGTGTAAAAAACCGCACGATGGGGATTGGCTGTCTTTTTCAAATCTTCTGCAATCAAATCAAATGCAGCCTGCCATGAAATAGGCCTATAATACAAATCACCCTCCGCCAAAAACATTGGATGTGTTACTCGGCCACTCTTTCCAATTTCAAAATCACTCCATGAAGAAATCTCTTCGACACTGTGTTGTGCAAACCACTCTGGTGTGCACTTCTTGTCTGTTGCCTCCTCTGCAATAGCCTTTGCTCCGTTCTCACAATATTCACCCAAAGCTGAGCGATGGTCATCAGGATCCGGCCATGCACAACCAGGACAATCTACACCGTTCTTTTGATTCAATTTCAATAAAGTCTTCATCCCCTTCAACAATCCCAATTCTTCCGAAATGTGGTACATGGTTGAAGTGATTGCGGGTACGCCGCAAGCCGCATCTTTCAACGGAATTTCTTTGATTCCAGTATACTTTGAAGGCGGCACGATCGTAACATTGCGTTCGTTTGCCATACAACAAATGTAATCGACTTCTAATAGGAAGCCAAAGAT
>CANGVU010000213.1 GCA_947457325.1 Flavobacteriales bacterium
GCAAGTGGTTGAAGTTTCTGCAAATGACCTGAAACTCAATTCAACAACTTACGGTGATTTTGATTTCTTGGATCCATCTCACCCTACCGGGTTTGAATGGATGGAATATAGCATCTACCCTACACCCATGTCGCCCAATTTGAAATTCAGTGCACATATTGAAAACTGGGGCGGATTAGCTCAAACGGGGTGCGCATTGAATGCACAATTGTATTCTGATGCTACCAATACTCTGTTGTACAATGGCACAACCACTGATGTAATAACCATTCCCGTTGGAAGTACAACTGAATTGAGAGCCGGGCAATTCGCCATGCCGCAAGACACAGGAAACTACACCATTTATTATAGCACTCTTCAAAATGAAATAGATGCATTAGAAGACAACAACAAAGACACTGCACATTTCAGAATTTCACCTTGCGTTTTGGCAAGAGATCACGGAATTGTCAATGCTGTTTATGAGGGTTCAGAGATTTTTTGGGACAATGCTTTTGAACTGGGAAATGTTTTTCTTCCAACCTATGATATGCCGGTATCTGCGATATCTGTTGCCATTGGGGACAACGCTGATCCTAATGCAACCTTAAAAGGGAAAATCCATTCGTTCAATTATGGAGATTCATTGGTGACGCAATTCATAGCTGAAACTCCTATTGTCAGTATCGCAACCAATCAACTGAATGCACTTGGAGATCAGGCCAAATTTCAATATTTGAATTTTGCTGATACTGTTGTACTACAAGCCAATACGCCCTATTGGATAACCATTGAAAGTACTGCGGGAACCAACCATGTTCCCATTGCCATGAGTAATCCTGCTGACTTATACACCTGTTGGATTAAGAACAACGAAGGATACTTTTTTCTTTCTCAAATTCCGCTTATCCGCATTCAATCCTGCATGGATACTGGCAATGCCAATCCAGACACTACTACCTACGTTCCCAACATAGATTGGTCGCAATGGGTTCTATTCCCAAATCCTGCAGAAAACAAATTGTTTATCAAAGGCATTGATATCAATCATCCCTGCCAAGTAATGATTATGGATGTTGCTGGTAGAGAAATCCATGCTGGTCAATACAATCCACATCAAGGAATCGATGTAGACCAACTTCAAACAGGATGCTACCAGTTGATTATCATCGATGAAAACAAAAAGAAAGTCCTTTCGTTTATTATAAAATAATGGGCATTAAATCCCGAATAGCTCGACCGCTGGCGCGGTGGATGCGTGGTAGAATTTTGCAAGAAGCATTGAACGCCGATCAGAACCAAAAGAATTGTTTGCTTCAATTGGTTCGCGGTGCAAGCCAAACGCAATATGGACTTGATCATCAATTCAATGAAATCAACGATTACAATGATTTTATAGCGCGCAATCCCATTCATGAATATGAAGATCTCTTGCCTTACATCCAAGATGTAAAACAAGGGAAGAAAAATGTTCTGTGGCCTGGTTTGCCCATGTACTTAGCAAAAACTTCAGGTACCACAGCCGGAGCAAAATACATTCCCATCAGCAAGGAAAGCATGCCCAGCCATATTTCAGCTGCGCGTAATGCCTTGTTGTGCTATATTGCAACAAGCGGAAATGCAGAATTTGTAGATGGGAAAATGATATTTCTTCAAGGAAGTCCCATTTTGGACTACTTACCATCCGGCATTGCAGTGGGTCGTCTCAGCGGCATTGTTGCCCATCATGTTCCCAAGTATCTTCAAAAGAATCGACTGCCGAAATACGAAACCAATTGCATAGAGGATTGGGAAACCAAGGTTGATACCATTACGCGAGAGACACTTGACCAAGACATGCGACTCATCTCGGGGATCCCAAGTTGGGTTCAGATGTATTTTGAGAGATTGATTGGCCAAAGCGGAAAGGAAAATATCAAATCCATTTTCCCCAATTTCAGCTTGTTTGTTTACGGAGGCGTTCATTATGAGCCTTACCGAAAAAAAATGGAGTCCCTCATGGGTGGTAGAATTGATACGGTTGAAACCTTTCCGGCGAGTGAAGGCTTCTTTGCCTACCAAGATGACATTCACCGCGATGACTTATTGCTCAACACCAATGCTGGTATTTTCTATGAGTTCATTGAGGTGTCCAAATACCATGATGCCCAACCTCCGCGCATTCCCA
The DNA here is from genome assembly GCA_947457325.1 of Flavobacteriales bacterium. Classification (GTDB taxonomy): domain Bacteria; phylum Bacteroidota; class Bacteroidia; order Flavobacteriales_D; family Sanyastnellaceae; genus CAMCTV01. The sequence continues at coordinate 2,147 of CANGVU010000213.1, forward strand.
TTTGGGAGGTGAAAGAGAATGTTCAATATGCGCTGATTCTAAGCACCAATGCTGGACTGTGGAGCTACAGTATTGGAGATACAGTCAAATTTACCAGCGTTGCACCTTACCGAATTAAAGTGACGGGTCGCATCAAACACTACACGAGCGCCTTTGGAGAGCACGTCATTGCGGAAGAAGTGGAAAACGCCATGCAATCCGCATTAAAAGAATTTGACTTTATTGCCAATGATTTTCATGTTGCACCAAAAGTCAACGTGCAGGATGAATTGCCCTACCATGAATGGTTTATTGAGAGCGAAGGAATTCCTTCAAACAGCGCGGACATTGCTCAGTTTTTAGACGATAAAATGACGGAGCAAAACATTTACTACAAAGATTTGATTGAAGGAAAAGTGCTGCAACCATTAAAAATCAAATGGCTTCCAGTAGGATCCTTTCATCAAGCCATGAAAGCAGGTGGAAAGCTCGGTGGGCAAAACAAGGTGCCTCGTCTTGCCAATCACCGAGATTTCGCTGATTTACTCAGCCAATCGCCATCTTAAGCCGATATAGCTCATTCTTCCAAAAGCAGGAGCGTAAGCAAAATTGGCGTCCAAGTCAATATTTTCTCCTGAACCATTGCTGTACAACACCATGCGGTTTTGTTTGAAATTAAATAGATTCTCCACACCCACGTATACATCCCAACGCTCTTCTCTGGCCAAAGAAACTTGCCCATTGATGATCCAAAATGCCGGAGAAACTGCGGGCATCTGACCTTCCCATTGGCTTCCCGTCAAGTCAGGTAAGCGCTGGCCGTCGTTCCATTTTGCTGTAAGGTCAAACATCCATCTTTTGTCTTGCTCAAACATTTTTGTACTATAAGCCAAATTAACAAAAAATCTGTTCTTGCTAATAAAAGGCAGTGAGCGATTGCCATCCTGGTAATCCACCCGATTGTCCACCCATCGATAAGCGAATCGGAGATCCAATCGTTTGATTGGAGAACAAAAAGCCTCGGCCTGCGCAGTGGTGGATACGCTTTTTCCCTCTAGAGGATAAACGCGCAAAATACCTGATTGATCCCAATCCATAACAACCTGCTGCTTAAAATTGGTCTGGAAAGCATCGATCGTTATCCCCGCCTTGCGATAAAATACTTTTGTATCATAAGACAACACTACTCCTTTGTTCCAGGCTTCTTCCATGGGAAGACCCAGAGGATACTGCGGTTGATTGGCAACACCCTGAATGCTCAGGATCCTGTTGCTGGCCAAAAAGCCGGGTTGGTCCATGATCACATTGGCAGTTCTGCGACCCAAGCCGGTCATCCATTTGAGATGCAGGCCTTCTGCCAAAGTAAAACGGGTGTGCAAACGCGGTGTAACCAAAAAACCATACAAATTGTGCCATTCCGCGCGGGCTCCGGCGATGATTTGAATTTCATCGTGGTGGTTCCAAGCCCATTCTGCCATTCCTCCCTGAACGCGTTCATGACGATCCCAAGCGCCATGGGTGGTGTAATACTCTTGGTATTGGTCGTCCAAGAAATTCCATCCATAAGTCAATTTCGCATGCTCCGTCATTTGAATCGCATGCAAGAAAACCAAGCGGAGGGTTTGTTGTCTGCCGGAGTAATTCTTTACCCCCTCCCAATTCCATTTGGAC
>CANGVU010000214.1 GCA_947457325.1 Flavobacteriales bacterium
ACAGCGGAACAGCGTTTGCGTTATTGTATACAACATCATCCCAAAAAGTACATGTCGCTGATCCTGCATTCACGGATAATGTATACGTAAACTGATCTCCATCCAATACGGCCGAGGCTACCGTAGCAGAGGAGTTGATATCATTAATTAATGATCCACCATTTGTTGACCATACTCCACTCACCGTTGCGTTCAAGGTCAACGGTGTCGTTAACAATGTAGACGGAGGTACAGTAAAACTAGAGGCTTGGTTTGTGTTACAAGAATTATCACTAATTGGATCATTAATCGATCCAGAATTGTATACAATGCTACTGTTACCACAAATTGATTGAAGATTATTAAAACCAATTGTCGCATTGGTCAAAATACCTGTATCCCAACCCACACAGTCAAAAACCATAACAGACCACCCTGACTGATTGGCGTTGCAACCATACAAATTCGACCAATCAATATCCACTCCTTCCACAGAGCTAAATGTTCCTGACAGGGGGCCGAACTCATCACATACATCAAAATCTCCTGCAGCATTTGTTGTGAAGCACAGATTATTAAAATCATCATCGCTGTTACAATTTGTTCCCGTATTTGGGGCAATCGGAACTATTGGGCTCCCACAAGAGGAAGGACCAACCAAGTAGTATCCCAAATCAGATACCCAAGTGTGTTGACCTGAAAAACATACCATAATTTCCGTATTAGAATCTATCAATGATAACGCATTAGGCGGGTTGTAATAGGTAAACTGAATATTGGGAACATTGATGTCTAAATCAACATTCACACAACCCGAGGATGTTGCTTGCGCATTAAGGGAAACGTCAAGGTTCCAAACCCAAGCAACGTCACAAACGGCCGCGCTTCCTGAATTGTCAGCAACCTCTACACGATATCCACCATTGGCCAAATTTGAAATGGATGCTCCCACCTGACCTACCATTACAACCCAACTGTGAGAGGATACATTGTATTGATACCATTGATAAGTATATGGAGCTGTACCAGTAGAAACATTGACCTCCAATGCTCCATTGTTACCCGCTCCACAAAAAACAAAAATATCGTCATTGGCAGATCCGTTTGTGTACGCTGTTGAAGCTGAACCATCTGCTGAAGGCGAAGCAATCTGGGCGCAGACATTAGGTACATTCCAAATCAATAATACAAATTGAAATAGGAAAATAACTTTCAGCCTTTTTTGATTCATAAAATATTTCATCAATACAATAATAGTGGGAAAGCAAGATAGTACTTTTTCATAAAATATGTACACACCAACTCAAAATAGGAAAACAAAATCCAACTCTACACACTAAAGATAGATTTCCGCAAGAATTGAATAGTCAAAATGATACTATTCTTATTGTTTTCTTTAAAAATTTCTCAATGAACTAAGCATAATCCTGTCCCCATTTGTGGAGGGACTTAATGCTTGGCAGCAATCGCTCGCCCTTTTCTGTAAGTTGGTATTCAACCGTGGGGGGTACGGTCGCAAAAACCTCGCGAGTAAGAATACCATTGGCTTCTAAATTCTTCAACTCCTTCACGAGCATGCGGGTATTGATGCCCTCAATGGTCCTTTCAATTTCTTTGAAACGCAGCTTTCCCTTGGATAAAATATAGATGATGGGCATTGACCATTTCCCTCCGATTACATCCAAAACATCCTTTAGGCTGCACTTGTGTACAACTTCTTTTGATTTTTTATTCTGCATAAAGTATGGATTTCATTCATTGCTTTACTTTGGGTTACTACTGTACAAAAGTGTAACTGGTAACAAAAGTAAAGCAATGCGTTTACATTTGCGTCATAAAATTGAAATATGAAACTATTAGAAAGCATAAAGCTGGGTCAGCACAACCTGAAGAACAGAATGGCCATGGCACCCATGACCCGATCAAGAGCTGACATGAACGGCATCGTTGGTGAATCAACGGTCAAATATTACGAGCAACGCGCAACAGCCGGATTGATCATCACAGAAGCCATCAACATCAGTAAACAAGCGCAAGGCAGTCCGCTCACTCCAGGGATTTATACACCTGAGCAAATTGAAGCTTGGAAAAAAGTAACCGCTGCAGTGCATGCCAAAGGCGGTACAATCTATGCGCAATTGTGGCATACTGGACGTGTGGGTCACTCTTTGGTGAAAAATGGCGAAATGCCTGTTGCTCCTTCTGCCATTGGCATTCAAGGTCAACAACACTTTACCATGGAAGGAATGAAAGACTACGAAACACCTCGCGAATTGACAAACGATGAAATCAATTCGATTGTACAAGATTACAAAAATGCCGCAGTCCATGCCATGGAGGCAGGATTTGATGGTGTTGAATTGCACGCCGCTTTCGGTTATTTGCCCAATCAATTCCTAGCAGACAACGCCAACCACCGCACCGATGAATACGGAGGAAATGATGAGAACCGAAACCGATTTGTTTTGGAAATCATGAACGCCATTGTATCGGCCATTGGAGAAAACAAAGCCGCCATCCGATTATCACCGACCAACGTTTACAACAACATCTCGCACAGCCATCTCATCGCACAATTCACCCACTTGATTGAGCAATTGAACAAGATGCCTTTGTCCTATTTGCATTTGATGAATATTCCATACCCCGCAGAACAATTTCCGCACTACCCCAAAAATGTCATCGAGGATTTGGGCAAATTATCCAAGCATCCCGTGATGGCCAATTGCGGATACAACCAAGAAACGGGTGAGGCTGAATTGCAAAAGGGAATCGCGCAAATGATCTCTTATGGTGTACTCTTTTTGGCCAATCCCGATTTGCCACAACGATTTGAAAACAACGCCCCTTTGAATGCCCCCGATCGCGCCACCATGTATGCGGGCGGTGATCAAGGGTATATTGATTATCCTTTTTTGAATTCATAAACAGAGGTAGCTTATAAAAAATACAAGTTTCTCTTCTGAATTCTGAACAATGAGAATTCGATATGCAATACCTTAGAACCATTAATACAACAACAAACAATATGAAATCAGAAAAAACAAAAAAGATCATTTACTGGGTATTTACCGGATTGGTATCCTTTGTTTTCTTGGGCAGTGCCTCTGGGAAATTATCGGGCAATGAAGAAGCGTTTAAGATGGCAGCCGACTTTGGTATAGATGCCAAGACCTACACCATGATAGGGGTCTTAGAGCTAATCAGTCTCGTCCTATTCATATTGCCCCGCACAGGAGTAGTTGGCACATTGCTGCTATCAGCTTACATGGGTGGAGCCATCGCTACACACTTGCAGCACGGAGTTCCCATTGTTGCGCCAAGCGTAATCTTGACCTTTGTTCTATTGGTATCCTTTTATCGTTTCCCGGAATTGGTTAACCGTTTATTGAACCGCCAATCATGAACAGGGTATTGGTCATTCTCACCATCGATTTGGAAAACTTGCCCAGCAATTTTCCTGAAATCTTGCAACAAGAACGCGCAGTGGTCGCGCAATGGAAGCAAGAAGGATTTTTGGAGCAGTTGTATTTAAGACCAACCAAAAACGGAGCGGTACTTTTGTTCAAAGACAAAACAGAAGAGGAGGTCAATCAACTCATGACCACCCTACCCTTTTATCCCTTGCGGAAGTCCATCGAGACGCTCCCGCTGATTAAGGATGAGATGTAATGAAAAAGAGGACTGAGGTCCTTTTTTTTTGCACCTATTCCATCTGACTGCTCCTTCCATTTCTAACTTCATTAATTTTGCATTTCAGTACAAAATACTTTTCTTACCTTTCATGCGTTAAATTTGGC
>CANGVU010000215.1 GCA_947457325.1 Flavobacteriales bacterium
ATTGGAAGCAAGTGGAAAAGCGTTATTCATGGTAGACAAGGAAGACATTGTTGTGGTATGGCTGAAACGCGATTTGCGTTGGTTCGATCATGCGCCCGTTTCTACGGCAGCACACAGTGGATTGCGTGTTTTTGTTTTTTTTGCTTGGGATAAGGTGTTGATCGAAGGACCTGATTTCGATGAGCGGCATGGACGATTTTTGTATCAAAGTTTGATGGACATGGAAAAGCATGCACCGTCAAATGCGGCAGTTCATCAATGCCAGGGTGAAGTCGTGAATGTTCTTACTTACTTGCAACAGCAATTCAACATCGTTCATTTGTTATCGCACCAGGAGAATGGAACCCAACGCACTTGGGACAGAGATAAAATGGTTGGGGCTTGGTGCAAGAACAATGCTGTTCATTGGAAAGAGTTTCAGCGGGATGGTGTGGTTCGGGGAATAAGAAATAGGGAAGGGTGGGACGAGCAATGGAGAAAGGTCATGGCTTCTCCTTGTTATTCCAAGCCTTCATCGATGCCATGCGTGCCATGGGAGAATCCTTTTCCTGTTTCGCAAATGAATAAAGAGCAATGGCGCAAGTCTGAAGCAGCATTTCAACCTGGTGGAGAGACAGCTTCGCTGAAGTATTTGAAAAGTTTTGTTGAAGATCGCGTTGTATCGTATAGCAAACATATTTCGCGACCTTTGGAGAGCAGGAAGTCATGCGCCCGCATTTCACCGTATTTGGCTTGGGGTAATTTGACGATTCGAATGGCCTTTCAAGCGATGAGTTTTAACAGGACCAAGTCCAATGCTCGAGCAATGAACAATGCCATTACCCGTTTGCACTGGCATTGTCATTTTATACAAAAATTGGAAACCCAGTGTAATTATGAAACCCATTGCATCAATCCTGCATTCGAAGGTCTGCCACGAGAAAGGCGAGACGATTGGATTCAAGCTTGGGAAGCGGGTAAAACAGGCGTTCCTTTGGTGGATGCATGTATGCGCTGTTTGAAATCAACGGGATGGATTAACTTTAGGATGAGGGCAATGGTAGTTAGTTTTTTAACCCATCATCTTTTTCAGGACTGGCGCTGGGGAGCGTATCATTTGGCCAAGATGTTTTTGGATTACGATCCAGGCATCCATTATCCACAATTGCAAATGCAAGCAGGTACCACAGGTGCCAATACCATACGTTTATACAATCCAGTCAAGAATGGTCATCGATTTGATGAGGAAGGTTTTTTCGTGAAGCAGTGGGTTCCTGAGTTGCAAGCGTTGCCCGCCAAGTACATTCATGATCCCTGGAATATGCCCCCCATGGAGGCCATGATGATTGGTTTTGAATTGGGCAGAGATTATCCGTTTCCTTTGGTGGATTTAGAAGTTGCTGTAAAGAACAACGGAGAAAAGTTATATCAATGGAAAAAGAGTCAATCTGCCCGAAACTATGTTTCTGAAATTTTAGATAAGCATGTGCGTAAGACCAAGGCGCCAAAGAAAAAGCCGTCCTGAGACGGCTTTTTTATCAGCAAACAATATTGATGATTCGTTTGGGAACCACAATGACTTTTTTAGGCGCTTTTCCTTCCAAGTAATGAGCCGTTTTTTCATGGCCCATCACCGCTTCTTCCACCGTCTTTGCATCCATGTTGGCATCTAAGTCAATGTTGAATCTGGTTTTTCCATTGAATGAAACAGGATAAGAAAAGACATCATCCTCTAAAAAAGCTGCAATGGCTTCAGGCCATTGGGCAATGGTAACGGTCTCTTTATGTCCAAGTTTACTCCACAACTCTTCTGCCAAGTGTGGTGCATAGGGACTCAATAGAACCAACAATGATTCAAGTACTTCTTGCTGATGGCATTTTTGTTCTGTCCATTCATTGACAGCAATCATCAATGTACTCACAACTGTATTCCAAGAATGTCTGTTCAGGTCATCGGTCACTTTTTTGATGGTGCGGTGCAAGGTTTGCAATGATTTTTTATCGGCGGCATCTTGGTTAACCAACCATTGTCCTTCATCTGTTTGGAATAGTCGATTTAGTCTTCTCAAGAAATTATGAACCCCATTGATTCCTTTGGTATCCCAAGGTTTGCTTTGCTCAACTGGACCTAGGAACATTTCATAGCAACGCAAAGTATCTGCTCCAAATTTCTCAATGAGCTCATCTGGTGTTTGAACGTTGAATTTTGATTTGGACATTTTCTCCACTTCAAATCCGCACAGGTATTGACCTTTTTCGTTCAATATAAATTCTGCATTGTTGTATTCAGGTAGCCAGTTTTTGAAGGCTGCAGTATCCAATTGATCATTGTCAACCATGCTGATGTCTGCATATAGCCTTTGAGTCTGATATTCCTTCCGAAGATCAGCAGAAACAAAAGTATTGGTGTCCTTTATTCTGTATACGAATGAAGACCGCCCAAGTATCATTCCTTGGTTGATCATCTTTTGAAAAGGCTCGCCAAAGGGCACATGGCCCAAGTCATTTAAGATCATCGTCCAAAAACGAGAGTACAATAAATGTCCTGTGGCATGCTCAGCACCACCCATGTACAAATCTACTTGTCCCCAATAATTCATTGCTTCTTTGGAGGCGATGGCTTGGGCATTCTTGGGATCCATGTAACGCAAAAAGTACCATGATGATCCGGCCCAACCTGGCATGGTGTTGTATTCCATGACAAACTCATTTTGGTACTTCCACTGGCTGCGTGCCAATGGAGGCTCTCCATCTTCAGTAGGTAAATATTTGTCAACGTCTGGTAAAGTTACTGGCAGTTCTTGGTCTCCAATCATTTGCGCCTTGCCATCCTTGAAGTAAACAGGGAAGGGTTCGCCCCAATATCGTTGTCTGGAAAAGACAGCATCTCGCAAACGGTAATTGACTTTTTTGTTCCCGTGTTCAATTTTTTCCAATGCTTCAACTGCGGCGTTGAAGGCCGTTTTTCCACACAAACCATCTAAGAAATCTGAGTTAACCAATGGTACTTCTTTTGAAGTGCATGCCGATTCACTGGCGTCATGATTTTCAAAGATGAGTACCATGGCAATATTGTGATGTTTTGCAAAATCCCAATCGCGTTGATCTCCTGCTGGCACTGCCATGACAGCTCCCGTTCCATATCCGGCCAAAACGTAATCACCAATGTAGATGGGGACTTGTTTTCCTGTCAAGGGATGAATGGCATAAGCACCTGTGAATACGCCCGTCATTTCCTTGCTCTGAACTTGACGGTCTCTTTCGTTTTTCAAGGCAGCCTGTTGGACGTATTGTTCCACAGCGCTTTTTTGTTCAGCGGTTGTAATTGAAGACACCAAGGGGTGTTCTGGAGCGAGCGTCAAATAGCTGACTCCAAAAATGGTGTCGGGTCGAGTGGTAAAGACTTCTATTTGACCTTCATATTGATCCAAATCAAAAAATGCAGTTGCTCCCTCAGATTTTCCAATCCAATTGCGCTGTATTTCTTTGATGTTCTCTGGCCAATCGATTTGATCCAATCCCAAAAGCAATCGTTCTGAGAATGCTGAAATGCGCATGGACCACTGACGCATTTTTTTCTGAACCACGGGATGTCCTCCACGTTCACTCACGCCGTCTTTGATTTCATCATTGGCCAGCACAGTTCCCAATGCGGGACACCAGTTCACCATCGAGTCCGCCAAATAGGTAAGTCTGAAGGCCATCAATAAATGATAGCGCTGATCCTCATTCATGCTTTGCCAATCAGTAGCGGTGAAATCACCATTCCAATCAGCACTGAAAAAATA
>CANGVU010000216.1 GCA_947457325.1 Flavobacteriales bacterium
TAAAAAAAATTAAATTTGATCATGGCTGATTTTTACGACATCCTTGATCAATTGATGTGCTGGAGTGAAATTCTTCCTCTCCTAACCATCGTATTCTTTCATTTCTTTAATAAAAAAACACCACCCTTTCGTTGGATTCTGCTTGCGGTGACCGCCTTTCTTGGAGGAATTTATGAATTCAGCAGTAGCTATTTACCCGAATACGTTTCACTTTATTGGTACTATGTTTTCACCCTACTCGAAGCCTTGGGCATTGTGGTGTTTTTTTCCAACTATACGACGCCCAAATGGAGATGGGGAGTTTACGCCATTTTCAGCATCATTACCATTTTGCTATTTACGACAACCAGTGTTGAAGCCAATTATTACCATTTTGGTTGGGTATGTTTGATGGAATTGGCCCTTACGCTTTACGGCGTATTTGCATGGGGCAAATACCGTTTTCAAAACATCACCTACCCCACCCTTTTTCATGACCCCGATTACTTTGTTATCATTGGACTGGTTTTCTATCTTTCAGCCTGCACATTGTATTACATCCTTTATCCACAGATGATACAGTTCCCCAATGACAATGCATTGTTTTATTGGATCATTCTGCCATTTTCCATTATGATTTATGGATTTTCACTGCTCATTGGAACGTTAAGAATACTGAAAAGCAAATAAGATGGAGCAAACCCGATCCCTGCTGAACATGTATTATTGGATTGGATTCACAGCACTATTTGTCATGGTGAGCATCATTGTTTCCATGAGTTATTTTTATTACAAACTCCTCTTTCACAAACAACAGCAGTTTCAAGAACAATTGCTCCAAGAGATATTAAAATCCAAAGAAGAAGAGCAAATCCGAATAGCCCGGGAATTGCACGATGGCATTTTGGGAGATATCGCTGCGTTAAAAATAGCGGTTGATTTACAAAAGAAAATATCAAAAGATGAAAACCAACAGTTTTGGAAATCTACAGATGATCAATTAAAGAAAATCATTCAAGAAGTCCGAACGATTTGTCACGATTTGGTACCTCCCATGTTGGACACAGTTGGTTTGATTCCTGCCCTTCAAGCCATATTAGAAGACAAAGCCAACAAGACCAACAAACAAATTCAACTTCACATCCACTATGTCCCTCAGCTCAGCCCATTGGATGAACTGCATGTGTTCCGACTGATACAAGAATGGATAACCAACCATCTGAAGCACAACAATGCCAACCAGTTTGAAATTGCTTTTTCTAGTTATGAAGCCAATGAATGGCTCATTGAATTAAAAGACAACGGAAATTCTTTCCAATGGAATCATTTGTTGCATGAAGGAAAAGGGTTGGGATGGAAAAACATGCATGCCCGAATATTGGCTCTGAATGCCCATTTGGAGCAAGTACCCTCAGACAAAGGAAATCAATTGAACTTAACAATCCCTATCAGATGAAAAACATTGCTATTGTTGACGATCACACACTATTTCGTTCTTCCTTGGCCGCTTGGCTCAATCAAGATGAGCGTTTCAATGTGGTATTGGAATGTGAGAATGGAAAAGAGCTCACCTTATTCATGCCTCGCCATGAGGTGGATGTTGTGTTGTTGGACATTCAAATGCCCGAAATGGATGGTGTAGAAACCTGCAAATGGCTGGTTCAAAACTATCCTGGCGTTCGAATTCTTGTTGTATCATTCATCAAGGATGTGGATGTCATTTACCAGATGATAAAACTTGGGGCGCATGGTTATTTCTCAAAAGAATCAGAATTGGATGAGCTTGCAGATGCAATTGTCTCTTCAGATTACGCCTCCTTCTTTTTCAATCACGGCATGCGCCACATCATCCAAGAGGCCAAAAAATGGGACAAAAAAAAATCTACAAACAATAATACGATTCAAGCTTCACAGCCAACTGAACAGCTGTTCACCAGCCGTGAATTGGAGATATTAGAATGGGTGAGTCATGGAATGAAGAGCACTGAAATTGCCGATAAATTGGGCATTGATACAAGAACTGTGGAGACTCACAGAAGAAACATCATTGAAAAAACACCCGCAAAAAATATGATTGGCGCCGTTCTCTGGGGAATCAAAGAAGGTTATATCAACAATCACTTTGAGTAATTAATCGCTAACGATCCAGCGGAAATTAGACCGAAAAACGCTATTCCCATAACTCACCAAATAAACTCCGGGCTTGGGGACGTGCCCATGTATTCTGATACGTCCACCCTCCTGTACTGCTGAAATCCCTTTGATCTCTTTCCCATTGGCATCTGATACAATAATCCACCAATCATTTCCCATACTAGTCCCCAACTGGATAAAAACATCCTGCCCTAGAAGAGAAGGATTAGGAAACAAAATATGACCTTGCGTTTCCAAATTCAATCCAATATTGAAGAGAAATGATTCACCTGATTTGTCTTGAGCTTGAGCACTGGTCAATGCAAATAGCGTAAACAATAAAATCAATAAGGAATTTCTCATGGGTTAAAAATCTATCAACATGTTGAAATCTGCCTCAGTAATTTCACGGACTTCAATATATCTTTGAGAGGTATGATTTCAAGAAGCACCATAGACCTCATTTATCAAGCAGCATTGATTGAAGATGTTGTTGGTGAGTTTGTGGCTTTAAAGAAATCAGGGAAATCATACAAGGGCCTTTCACCCTTCAGCAGTGAAAGAACTCCGTCTTTTTATGTAGTGCCAACCAAAGGAATCTACAAGGATTTCTCATCCGGAAAAGGTGGAAATGTTGTGGATTTTTTAATGCAACATCAAAAGCTCACCTATCCAGAAGCATTGCGTTGGTTGGCGCAGAAATACAACATTCCCATTGAGGAAACAGAAGACAGTGAGCAACAAAAAGAAGAAAAATCAGAGCGCGAGCAACTTTCACGCGTTGTAGAATATGCCAATACCTGGTTTCAAGGCCAATTGCATGAAACCGAAGCGGGACAAAACATTGGTTTGTCCTACTTTGAACAGAGAGGTTTTAGAAATGATACCCTGACCAAGTTTCAACTGGGCTTTGCCCCTGCAGGGTGGGAAAATCTCAAAAAAGCAGCTTTGGCTGCAGGCTACAACGCTCAATATCTTGTCAAAGCAGGACTTCTCAAAGAAAAAGAAAATGAGAATGCGGATCAAGAAGTTGAAAACAACGAACCCAACAGAACCTATGACGCATTCAGAGACAGGGTCATGTTCCCCATTCACTCTGAGTCCGGTAAAGTTATTGCCTTTGCTGGTAGGACGCTGCAAGCTGATTTAAAAGGCGCCAAATACATCAATAGTCTGGAGAGTGAATTGTTCCACAAGAGCGACATTCTCTACGGTATGCATTTGGCCAAGAATACCATCGTCAAAGAAAATGTCTGCTACTTGGTAGAAGGCTATACAGATGTGATTTCGATGCACCAAGCTGGCGTATCCAATGTTGTTGCATCATGCGGTACAAGCTTAACGGAAGGTCACATTAAAAAAATCATCCGATACACCAAGAACATTACTGTATTATTTGATGGCGATGCTGCCGGAATCAAAGCCAGCTTGAGAAGCATTGAGATGATTCTCAAACAAGGAATGAACGTTCGCGTGGTGCTTTTCCCAGATGGTGATGATCCAGACAGCTTTGCTAGAAAACACGATAGTGATTACATTCAAGATTTTCTCACTAAAAACGCCACTGATTTTGTTCGATTCAAAACCAATCTCCTCCTTGAGGAGGCAGGAAAGGATCCTTTGAAACGGGCCGAACTCATTAAAGATA
>CANGVU010000217.1 GCA_947457325.1 Flavobacteriales bacterium
CATTGGTTCCAGCTTTAACATAAGCTATTGAAAGTTGTCTTTTATTATAAATTTCAGGCAACGCGACATTGACTCCATGCTGCAAACGGTAATAGCCCCAACTCCCCATGATGAGGCTGGACTTGATCGTATGGGTGAGGTAATTGGGACGTAATCCTTTCATCAAAACCACTCCCCCTGTTCCATTGCCATACTCCACTGAAGCTGGACCTTTTACCACCTCAGCCTCTTGCACCCACATGGGGTCAATGACCTCCATCGGTGTTGTTCCATCTGGTGAAGTCAATGCAAAACCATTGAAGTACATTCGAACATTGCGAATGCCAAAAGTGGAACGCAACATGGAACCACGAATGTTAATTCGGGGACTGCCGCCCTGTCCCCTAGATTCCATCATTACCCCGGGAATGGCATTCAATCCTTGTTGCAATGAAGACCCATCTGCATTCCAATGTTTAAAGTTCAAAATTCCCAACATTGCGGGAACACGATCATTTCGGAGTGAAGAAGAAAAAGCCGTTATCTGCAAAGGGTTTTCCAAATGATAATTGGACTGAAAAAAATAGTGATACTCCCAAGAGCGATAACCTGAATGATTATCTGCGTTAAAAATCCAACGGTTGCAATCGCCGTTGTAACAAATGAGAATGACATCATCATTCTTCATCCATAAATCAGCCCCCACAGTGGGATTGCATGAATGAGACTCCTGCGTGGTGGCATTGGAAAAGGTCCAATTTGTAGAGGATGTATCCAATGCTGCTGACTCATCAAAGAAAGCAATGATTCGACACTTTGTTCTCCCCGCATCTTGCGCTGAACTGTAAAAAAAACAGCCCATCGCAAACACGAGGGCTGTCCAATTTGAAATTGTTTTCATTAATGAGAAACCACAAAAGTTTTGGTGATGGTTCCTTTTGAACTTGCACAACGCACGAAATAATTTCCGGCAGCCCACTGCTCTGCATTCCATTTCATATTGGAAGAAACAACTTGTGTTTCGCTCACCAACTGACCATTGAAATTGATGATTTCCACTTTGCTTCCAATGAATGAATCTGAAAAATTCAAGGTCAATTCATTGGAAACTGGATTGGGATAAACCAAGATGTTCTGCTCAGGAGCATGATTCAAAACAGAAGTGTTGGTATATGCCAAATTTCTGAACTCTTTGATAATGTTGGGACCTGAACCTGGGTATGAAGAACCATTCAAAGCCATATACAAAGCACCTGTGTGAGGATTCACACAAAAATCCCTGATGCGCTGATTGAAGACTTGGAAATAAGTATCCTGAGCATCCACGCAGGTAGCAGTTTGTCCGTCCGCGCTCAAATGAATAACTGAAAGACGCTCGTATGTTCCGCCCAAGCCACCTAATACCGCCATAAGAATACAATTCTGCCATTCTGGTATAGCAGGGTGAACATAGTACTCTAAGCCATTGACAGCACGACAAGGAGACCACTCCAAAATAGGTTCTTTTACATTGTTGGCAGCACAATAGTTTTGCTCAGCCGTTGTGTTGCAAGCCCCCTGAACAGTGGGCCAACCGTAATTGCGGTTGGGCTCAACGATGTTCAATTCATCAGATGAATTTTGACCATGCTCACTTTCATAGATAATTCCATTTGGACCAACGCAAAGACCTTGACCATTGCGGTGCCCAAAAGAATAAACATAGGAAGTTGGGGCAGGATTATCACTAGGGATGGTTCCGTCCAAATTGATACGCAAAATTTTGCCATTCAAAGATGAAATGTTTTGACTGCTCGCTCCTTGATCTCCAGTATCACCTGTTGTCATCAATATTTTGTTGTCTGGCGTAATGATGATGCGAGAGCCATTGTGAATAGCAGCACCACCAATGGCATCAATCAAAATGGTCTCATTGACTAAGGCTGTTCCATCATAATCAAACATGGACAAACGTTCTTTGATGGTATTGGCACCTTGGTTGTAATTGTAGACAACATAGACCTTTGGGTTAGTTAAAAAATCGGGATGCAAACACATGCCCAACATACCAGGCTCACTGCCACCATTGTACGGAACGGTCTTGGTCAACAACGTCTCGTAGTTTCCTGTTGCTGGATCAATGCGCAATACATTTCCCTTTCGTGTCGTGCACCAAATGTAATCATCTTGTCCCCAAACCAATTCCCAAGGAATCTGAACACCTGTTACCAAATCATACTCTGTCAATGTTGTATTTCCAACCTGGTGGGTATTTTGTGCGGTTGCAACAAATGCATATGCCATGCACATAAAAACGAAAAACTTTTTCATCATGTGGGTAAAAATAGCGGAGCATCGGCTTCACGACAAATTTTTAACGATTGACCCATTCATTTATGTGCACCTTATATGACGTTTGCACGATTGGTTATTCAAAGTGAAATTTGTAAAAAAACAAAATGATTGAATCAATCCTGAGTATAACACGTATATTTGAATATTCAAACACACGTGTTATGACAACGAAATTAACGTTAACCATTGAGAAAGCCATAATTGAACAAGCCAAGGAATATGCCCTACAATCTGGCACTAGTCTATCAAAGCTGACTGAGAACTTTTTCAAATCCTTGACCCAAACACCGAACATCCAATCGATGGAACATCCTGTGTGGCAATTGAAAGGGAGCATTCCAACAACTGCAATAGAAAACATCCAGCAAGACTATGCAACATTTCTATTGGAAAAATACAGCAAATGAAGCACTTCTTTTTGGACACCAATGTCATTTTAGATTTTCTCATCGAGCGAGGAGATTTTTCTTTGGATGCTGAGCAGTTATTCCAACTGGCCATTCAAAAGAAGTGCAAGATGTATTGCAGCGCATTGAGTTATTCTCATTTGTTTTATATTACAAGAAAAGTTCATGGTGTGTCTCGCGCAAAAAAGAACATCCAAACATTGCTCACCTTGATTGCTGCATTGCCTGTAGATGAATCACATATTCAAGACAGCTTACAAGGGAGTTTTCAAGACCTTGAAGATGGGATTCAATACCTCTGTTGCTTGCAAAGCAAAAAAATTGACGCACTCATTACACGAGATAACAAAGCCTTTCCAAGAAAAAAAATGGCCATTTTAAATGTCAAAGAGGCGCTGCATTTGGTATCAATCAATGGATAATAACCAATCGCTCTCTGCCCTTTTCATGCACCACACAATACCATCCATTGGGCCAATCACGAACGGAGAAATGGCCATTGGTTGCCAAAGCTTGAATTACCCGACCTTGGGCATCGTAAACCACCGCAGGACCACCTGACCAATTCACCTCGTCCACTGCAGGATTTGGATAAAGGAGCATCGGACTTTGATTTAACTCAAGAATCGATGTCACCAAATTAGAGGCACTGGGTGTTGGGGCTAATGTCCAAATCCAAGGCTGACCACCGTCAACAGATCGAGCATAAGAATGGAGCAATGGTCCATTGGAATAAGTGATGGAATCAATCCAGTGAAAATCTCCATTGTCCCAAATAGAGAGTCCAACAAATTCATCCGTATTGTTCAGTTTAAAATTCAAATGCTTTTGTCCTTGTTCCGGTGAATCATCTGCCCATAGCGTTAAAAAATTGGGCGTCTGCATTCCAAAATTCTTCAACTTCCACTTATTGGGGTCATTGGGATCATCTGTAATCCAGAGGTCATTCCACAAGAAGGCGCTCCCTGGCTCACGATAAATTTCAATCCAATCATTTTGTTCACCTAACTCATCGGTGAATCCCACTGTTCCACTA
>CANGVU010000218.1 GCA_947457325.1 Flavobacteriales bacterium
AATGATACTTTCAACTTGAATAGTGTAGAACAAAGATGTTTGATGCGCTTTAGTAACAAATCCCAAATGCTGTATTATCCATTCAGAAGCAACTACTAGAGCATGGATAAGATGCTCATCCATTTTGGTATAGGGCAATAAAAAAGACTCGTAAAGCACGAGTCCAAAAAGATAAAAAGCCAAAACAGAAAAAATGAACTTTAACAGATCATTGTTCCATTTCATTGCTGTTGATTGCGTTTTTCTTTGAGCCATTTGGCACCACCCAAAGCAATACCAGATGCCAATAGAATGCCAACACCACCATCGATAGGAATAGGACACGGTCCAAATTCACCGCCACAAGGAAACTCACCACCGCCTGGATCAGGTAGAGCAAATGCGACTGCTGACAGGGTCAGAAAAAGCACCAATAAAATTTTAATTTTCATTTCTTTTGAACGTTGAATATACAAATATATGAAAGTCAGAAAATCCCACATCATTTGGTTGATATATTGTGACACAATTTCATAAATTGAAGCAAATACTTTTGCATATTGCATTATTGTAAAAGAGAATGAGTAAAGCAGGAAAATCTGGTTTTTTAGATGCTGAAGATTTAATCCCAGTCATTAAATTCATCAACAAGAACTGGATTCTTATCCCCATTTTTTGTTCGGTTTCTTTTGTTATTGCATATTTCTATAGCAATAGAATGCCCGATATATATGGCGCTCGAGCAGAAATCTTATTAAAATCCAACGAAACCTACAATTATCAAAGCAAGATTTATTCAAACCTTGGATATTACTCTGTTATCCAAGACATCGCCAATCAGAAAAGAGTTATTACATCAAAAGATTTGGTGGGTCGAGTATTGGACAAGTTAAACTTTAACTTGAGCTATTACATCGTAGGACGGATAAAAACTGCTCAAGTTTCCAATTTTGGATCAATGAATATCATTTGTGATTGGAAAGATTTCAACCCACGAATGCGCAATATGCCTTTTTTCATCAAAGTTATTGATGAAAAAAGGTACCAACTTTCATTTGATGCAAGAGGTGTAAAGTTTTTCAAAGAGTGCGAATTCAACAAACCCGTCAAGGATGGTCAGATAGAGCTTCAAGTGGACTTGGCCAAGGGAATTAATGCTGAAGAATTTGAATTGATCAAAGAGCAAACTTACAAATTCATTGTTCATACCCGCGACCAACTGATTGGAAAATACGCTTCCGCTGTATCGGTATCCAACAACAATTACTCGAGTATTTTGACATTGTCTATTAATGATGGCTTAGCAGAAAATGCCCAACAGTTTTTGGACACACTCACCAAGGAGTACATCAATCAGACGATTGAAAATCAAATTCAAATCAATGAAAACACCCTGCGCTTCATTGACAAGCAGATAATTGAAATGACGCATATTATTGACTCTCTTGAATTGATATTGGATTCCTATTCTGATGACAATGAAATTGTGGATTTGACACAAAAAGAGCAGAACGCATTTAATCAATTGTCCAAATTTCAAGAATCTCTTGCTGAAAATGAAATTCAACTCAATAGTATCGAAAAAATTCAATCCACTTTTGGAGACTTCAACTCCTCTGATCTGATTCCATCCATTTTTGCGACCAGTTATCAAGATGAGAATCTTCAAAATATGATGAATAAAATTGTAGAATTGAAGCAGCGTCGTCACAATTTTTTAATGGACGTGACCCCACAAGATTCAAGGATTATAAGAATAGATAATGAGTTAAACGGTTTGACCAAAAACATCAATCAATACATCATTGATTTAAAGAAAATGTTAGTGGAAAAAAAGTCTGACTTGAATTCACAAGTTGCTCAATTAGAAAAGACACTTAAAAATATTCCCAAGAGCAAACGCGAAATGATGGGCATTGAGAGAAAGTTAACAGTAAATGAAAACCTGTACAATTTCTTGTTGGAAAAACGTGCCAGTACAATCATTGCCAGAGCTGGTATTGTTCCTGAAACCAATGTGGTAGAGAAAGCACGTTCTTTAGGAGTTATTGGTCCTGATCGCCAGAAATACATCTACATCAGTTTTGGGGTAGGTTTTATATTGTCTCTAATTGTAGGATTCTTAAGAACCATGTTCTTTGAACGAATTGAAAATACAAAAGAGCTCAAAGTAGCAACAAGGCTGCCGGTTATTGGTGGCGTGCCCTTCTATGAACAAGCCAATGATTTTCCAATATCCATCGTCAAGGCGCCTCGCAGCAACATTAGTGAATCATTCCGATCCATCAGGACCAATTTACAGTTCATTCTTGGTGGTGAAGGAAGTAAAGTCATATTGGTCAGTTCACTCCATCCTGGAGAAGGAAAGACATTTGTTACGGTTAACATTGCAGCAACAATAGCCAAGGCCGATAAGAAGGTGATTATATTAGACTTCGACCTACACAAACCAAGGATTCACCGAGTTTTTGGACTATCCAAAATGGATGGGGTATCCAATTATCTGGTGGGACAAAAACATTGGAAGGAGACCGTGATTCACCATGAAATTAAAAACTTAGATTTTGTTCTTTCAGGCCCCATTCCACCCAATGCATCTGAATTGGTGTTATCGAAAAAAATTGATGTCCTGATAGAAGAGCTCAAAGCCGAATACGATTACATCCTGATAGATACGCCACCATTGGCATTGATTAGTGATGCTTTGGTGCTGATGAACAAGGTTAATTTAAGTCTTTGTGTTTTGAACACCCAGAAAGCAACAAAACAAGGTGTGCGCTTTTTGGAAGAATCCTTTACCCAAAATGATATATCACATGTATCATTGCTTCTGAATAACATCAAACAAAACCGTTGGAGATACTATTATGCGAAATACGCCTACAAATATGGATACGGATATGTCTATGGATACGGATATGGATATGGAGACGGTTACAGATATGGCTACTCAGAATATGCGGACAATGAAGACGAAAAACGAGGATAACATTAAGAAAAACAACCATGATAAACAGAAAAGAATTTAGAAAATTTGCTACATCATCCCACAATATCACGGGAACCGCAGTAGATGATGTGATATCACACATGTATGGACCAGAAATGATGACTAGAACCGTCATTGAGGAAAGAAATATGCCCTTCAGAGAGGTCGATGTATTTTCTCGTTTGATGGCGGATCGTATTATTTTCTTAGGGACTGAAATTGATGACTACATCGCCAATATCATTCAAGCACAGTTGTTGTTTTTAGAAAATACAGACCACAATAAGGATATTCAAATTTATATCAACTCACCTGGCGGTAGTGTATATGCTGGTCTGGGAATTTATGACACCATGCAATACATCAAGCCTGATGTCGCTACCATCTGTACAGGTATGGCTGCATCCATGGGAGCTGTTTTGCTGTGTGCTGGACATGCAGGGAAACGCACAGGACTAAAACATAGTCGCGTCATGATTCACCAACCTTTGGGAGGTGCCAGAGGTCAAGCGTCTGATATCGAAATTACGGCCAGAGAAATTCAAAAGTTGAAAAAAGAATTGTACGATATCATCGCAAGTCATAGTGGCAAAACCTACGAGCAAGTATGGGCAGATAGTGACCGCGATTATTGGATGATTGCGCAAGAAGCCAAGGAATATGGAATGATTGATGAAGTCCTTGAAAGAAAAAACGGATAATTCAATAAATCATAACTTTTAAAGGGTCACCACAAGTGGCCCTTTTTTATCTTCGCTTGGATGCCCACATTTGCTGACATCATAC
>CANGVU010000219.1 GCA_947457325.1 Flavobacteriales bacterium
ACAGGAGATTAGTTTTTATCAGTTTGAAACAGTTGCCAATCATGCCTATGTTTTGAGCTTTTGGGCTTTTGCCGAGCAATCCAATAACAAGTCAGGAGTTGAGAATCATGTAGCGCTTCGCATTGAGAAGCCTTGGGGTAAATTTATTTGGCATGATACCATAGCGATTCAATCGGGATGGCATCGCTATGATGTCTCCTACATTCCCAATGTTGGTGAGGATCGAAACATGTTGGAATTGCGATTGCTCAATGAAGGATTTGTTTGGTTTGATCAAATTCAATGTGTGGAATCACCTACAATCAGTATGGGTGGAGAAATTTTTGACAATGAAAGAGTATTAACAGCTCAAGCCATTGGCGAGGTTTGTCCATTGGACAAAATCACCTACACCTTTTCACCGCTCACAGGAGATTCCATTTGCAAAGGCAATTTATCCAACGGCTTGGTGTTAAATCAACAAGGAAAAGTTTCTGTTCAATATTTGTTGCCCAATGGTCAATTTCAAGATTTAACCTGGCCTGTAGTGATTAAGCAGCAACGATGGAAAAAAATAGAATATGCGTATGAACCCAGTCTTAAATATTTGGCTGGGGGGAAAGAAGCTTTAATCGACGGCAAAATGGGAGAATTTGTATGGGACGGGAAGTGGCAGGGATTTGAAGGTACAGATTTCGAGGTGGTGGTAGAGGCGGATACCTCAATAGAACATTCTGAGATAGGGTTGAGATCACTTTCCAAAAAAAGTGCTTGGGTCTATTGGCCAACTGAGGTGGTCTTATCCGGCAGTTCTGATGGTATCAATTATGCTGAAATCGAGCGGCAGACAGCAGCGATACAAAATTATCAAGATGATGATGGGGTGAAGCATTTTCAGTTTTCTTTGAAATCAGTTGAAACAACAAAAGATCGAAGAATGCGTTATTTCAAATTGAGCGCTCAATCCATCAAGAAATTGCCACAAGACCACCCGTTTGTTGGTGAAAAGTCGTGGTTATTTATTGATGAGATTTTGCTCCGATAACGTTACCTTTGGGCAACTTTTAGATTATGTCAGCAGCAACACAATTGGCTACTTTGGAGCAAGCCAAAGAAATGGGTTTAATGCCCCAAGAATTTGAGAAAATCAAAGAAATTTTAGGTCGCATACCTAATTTTACGGAAATGTGTGTTTACTCCGTTATGTGGAGTGAGCATTGCTCCTATAAAAATTCAATCAAATGGTTGAAAACATTGCCCAAAGATGGTCCGCACATGTTGGTTAAAGCCGGTGAAGAGAATGCGGGATTGGTAGACATAGGCGACGGATTGGGATGTGCTTTTAAAATTGAATCTCATAACCACCCTTCAGCCATTGAGCCTTATCAAGGAGCCGCCACAGGTGTAGGAGGAATCAACAGAGATATTTTTACCATGGGCGCGCGACCAGTGGCTTTGTTGAACTCTCTTCGTTTTGGAGAAATATCGAATCCAAAAACACAATGGTTGATGGAAGGTATAGTCAAGGGAATTGGTGACTACGGAAATGCATTTGGAATTCCTACCGTTGGTGGGGAAGTGTATTTTGATGAAAGTTATCAAGTCAACCCATTGGTAAATGCCATGTCCGCGGGTTTGATTGATTCAACAAAAATTATTTCTGCCAAAGCCAGCGGTGTGGGAAATCCAGTATTTATTGTTGGATCCGCCACTGGAAAAGATGGAATCAAAGGTGCTTCGTTTGCATCAAAAGATATCACAGAGGAGTCGGCTAAAGATTTACCAAGTGTTCAAGTTGGTGATCCATTCCAAGAAAAGTTGTTATTGGAAGCAACCATGGAGTTGGCTGAAATTGATGCCATCCGTGGTATGCAGGATATGGGTGCGGCAGGTATCACCTGTTCTACTTCTGAAATGAGTGCAGGTGGAAAAGTGGGGATGGACATACACTTGGAAAAAGTTCCAACACGCCAAGAAGGGATGTTGCCTTTTGAAATATTATTGTCAGAATCACAAGAACGCATGTTGGTAGTGATTGAAAAGGGGCAAGAGGAAAAGGTAAAAGCAATTTTTGATAAATGGGATTTACACGCTGCTGAGATCGGTGTAGTCACGGAAGGACCCATGGTGCGTTATTTCATGAACGGGGATTTGGTTAGTGAAATACCAGCAGAATCATTGGTGCTTGGTGGCGGCGCTCCCCAGTATGAAAGAGAATACAAAGAACCAGCTTATTTTCAAGAGTCAAAGAAATTTGATATTGCAAACATAGAGCAACCCAAAGATTTTGTTCAAGCGGCACAACAACTGATTGCATTGCCCAACATCGCAAGTAAACGTTGGATTTATGAGCAATACGATAGCATGGTGGGCACAGCCACAATGACTACCAATCGTCCAAGTGACGCCGGTGTAGTTAATATCAAGGGAAGCAATAAGGCCTTGGTTCTCACCGTTGATTGCAATGGAAGGTATGTTAATGCCGATCCAGAAGTGGGTACCATGATTGCTGTTTCAGAAGCTGCGCGAAATATTGTTTGTTCTGGAGGACAACCTTCAGCCATTACCAATTGTCTCAATTTTGGTAATCCATACATTCCTGAGGTATACTGGCAGTTTGTTGGAGCAATCAAAGGAATGGCAGCGGCATGCCGCAAGTTCGAAACACCTGTTACTGGAGGTAATGTTAGTTTTTACAATCAAACCGTTAATGAAGATGGTAGTTCCAAGCCTGTTTTCCCAACTCCAACCATTGGTATGTTGGGCATCATGCAGGATAAATCTCACCACATGACCCTTGACTTTAAATACAAAGGGGATTTGATTTATTTGATCGGAGAGAGTCAAGATGATTTGAATTCATCGGAGTACTTGTACAACTTGTTGGGCATAAAAAATACACCAGCCCCACATTTTGATTTAGAAGAAGAGTTTGCTCTGCATCAATTCCTTAAACACATGATCCAAAACAATTTGATCAATGCCGCGCATGACATTAGCGATGGAGGATTGTGGGTGACATTGGCAGAGATGGGAATGTCCTCTAAATTAGGATTTGATATAGAAACACCTTTGGAATTCAGAAAGGACGCCTTTTTGTTTGGAGAGTCGCAAAGCAGAGTAGTTGTAACTGTTCCAGAGAGAGACAAGGATGCGTTTTTGGATTTTGTACTTGAAAACAAGGTTCCAGCAATGCTTTTAGGGCACGTCACCAAAGGTCGTTTTACCATTGACGGAGAAGAGTTTGGATCCGTAGATGAAGTTGCAGAAATTTACAACAATGCCATTGGCAATTTTATGAAGAAAAAGTAAAATGAGTTTTTTTCAATACTTGCGATCAAAGCCCGGAATGAAAATGTTGGGCTATGTGATGGGAGCCAATGTTTTGGTTGTTCTATTGAGTTGGTTCTGGCTTTCTTGGTATACAGATCACGGAGAGTTTGTGACCATTCCAGATTTGAAGGGTCAATCATTGGAAAGTGCAGTTGAGATTTTAGAAGACTTGGATTTGGAACCAGTAGTGATTGACAGTATTTGGTCGGATACTTCGGCCAAGGGAAGCGTGAATTATGTGATGCCTGTGCCAGGATCCACTATTAAGGAAGGTCGTCAAGTATATCTAACCATCTTTAGCAAGACTCCACCCATGGAAACCATTACCATTAAATCAGGTGAGTACGCAGCTGTGGCCATGGTAAAATTGAAGAACAAGGGAATAGATTATGACGTTTCTTATCAACCCAATAACAATTTTGTGGGT
>CANGVU010000220.1 GCA_947457325.1 Flavobacteriales bacterium
CAAACCATCTGTTTCCCTCAGCATCTGTTGATTCTGACATCAACACTCCACCGCAATAAGCCGCATGATTGGGCAGTGTTTTCACCACAATGTGATAAGTTGCGCGATCATTAAAATCATCTATACATGGATGCCATGCGCGACCCAAACAGTGCGGGTCTTCAGAAAAACCAACTCCCAAATTATATGCATATTGGCTGTTGTAATAAAAACCACCCCAACTGGCATCCGTTTCCGGAGAACCATGGTAATAGGTAGTAACTTCAATTGTATCTCCTGAATCGGCAATGGCATTCACAAAAAGCGAATGTGCTGTTTTGACGAAGGTTGCTATTTGATCATTCACCTTAACACTGTCCACGGTCATTCCCCATAAATCCAAATGAATCATGTCAGTCGCCTGTGATACATAAATACTGGTCCGCGCTTCTCCTCTGATTTGCTGGGCTGAAAACCCCGTAAAATCCAACGATAAATTTTGATGAATAACCTCGATGGTATCCAATCGAGCTTGATTAGATCTCAACATTAAATGCTGGTGACTGCATCCAACTTTAACCTGAGAAAAAATAGGAGTTGCAACAAACAACAAAAAGAAAAAAAGTATTCTAGACATAATAAAAACTATTGATCCAACGGTCAAAGACATAATCCACGGCCTCTTCACTGGGATGACAGCCATCTGTTTTGTAAAAAGCATAATCTCTTAATTCATCTACCACCCATTCATATGAAGGAAAATACCGTGCGTCACAGGACTGATTAATACGATGACACAAGACACGAAGCATTGATTTGGAAAGGTTGTTCTCCATCACACCCAATCTTTCATGACGAACAGGACTTACCGTAAAAACAATCTTCACATTAGGATTGAAGGCCTTGATTTCTTGAATGGTTGTTTGCCACAAATCATAAACCTCATCCATATCCAATAACTCCTGCTCGAAATCCAATTGATTCAGTCGCTGGCAATTTCCTACGTGACAAGACAAAGGCAGGTACTTCCATGCATATGCTGTTCCCAGGGTGACAACCAAAACCTGCGCTTTCTTCAAATTCAGCTGAATTTGATTACCCACCCAATCAATGTCTTGTATCAAATCAGACTCCTTGGTATGATTTAAAACTTTACCGCCGGCCAAACATTTGAACAGTTGGTCATTAAAGACAACCTGATCCTTTGGATTCCAACTCCTATCGCCAAGCGCATAACGCAACCAATGGGCAATCACTTCTGGTTGAAACAATGTACCCATAGGATTGGACAATACATCCCAACCTTTCTCCCTGCAGCGCAATGCCATTTCATTGGAGAAACAAGATCCCAGCATCACAGCATTGACAGCGTTGGGAACTTCCCAATCCATCCAGCCCAACCAATGTCTTGAAAGCAATTGACTCATCACGCTTTAAAATTAATTTGGCCACAAGCAAAATCCCCCCTGGGACATGACTTTTTTCCATGCAATCCGCATGGTCGACAAGGCAACTCCTCTATTGTTTCCAAAACCAAACTATTGGATGAAAGAGGTCCAAACCCAAAATCAGGAACTGTACTGCAGAAAAAAGCTGTTACTGGAGCATTCATGGCTGAGCACAGATGCAAAGGACCACTGTCATTGACGAAATTCATCTTAGCCTGTTTCATCAAAGCTGCTGATTGCAACAATGTCAATTGACCAGCCAAAACTTGAACATTTCCGAAACCCCAACCCTTTTGAAACTTAGAAAGAAATGCTGCATCACCAGGACCACCCAACAAATAGATGGTAGTCCCTGAATGTGCTTCAGCCACTGCTTTCCAGACATACTCAGGCGCGCGTTTGGTTTCCCACACTGAAGCGGGACTCATGGTTATAAAGTCAGTTTGAGTCCACTTTTCGACCAACTTTTGATCCTCAACAGATGGATACAATTTGGGCAAATGACGTTTGTCTGATTGAATCAAATCCATCAATCGATCTACCTCATGTTTGCCTGAAGCCATAACATACGGCACCAAGTGCTCGAAGAAAATTGCCAAAACGCTTTGATAATATACCCATTTCACTTTTGACTTAGAGAACAAAGCGAACAAAGACATCGTAAAATACCGCTGCACCAAGTACAACACATCAAATTCTTCTTTTCTGATTTGTTGTAATAAAAACCACCAAGACTTCCATTTGTTCTTTTTATCCCAAACCCAAACCTTGTGCACTCCGGGATGTGCATTGAAAAAAACTTCATTCCCTTTTCTGACCAATACATGCACCTGATCGCCTCGCTGAGCAAGCGCTTCAACCGCAGCTGTTGTCAGGATGGCATCGCCAATGAAAGCCGTTTGAATGAGTAGTGCTTTTTTCATTATACAGCTACTTCATGCTCGCGCAAAGCATCATTTAGTGAAGTTTTCAAATCCGTGCTTTCTTTTCTTTGTCCGATAATCAAAGCACAAGGAACACCGTATTCCCCTGCAGGAAAAGCCTTATTGTAAGTTCCCGGAATAACAACAGAACGTTCAGGAACTTCACCCACATAGATTACGGGTTCAGCCTGAGTAACATCAATGATCTTGGTACTTTTGGTCAATACCACATTGGCACCCAATACCGCTTCTTTTCTCACGCGAACACCCTCCACCACAATGCATCTGGATCCAATAAAGCAACCATCTTCAATGATAACTGGAGAGGCCTGTAGGGGTTCTAAGACACCACCAATTCCCACTCCACCGCTCAAGTGAACATCCTTCCCTATTTGGGCGCAGGATCCGACGGTTGCCCAAGTATCCACCATCGTTCCTTTATCCACATAGGCGCCGATATTTACGTAGCTCGGCATCATGATAACACCGCTAGCGAGGAAAGCGCCATAACGGGCCACCGCGTGGGGCACCACACGAACACCCAACTCGGCATAGTTTCTCTTCAATGCCATCTTATCATGAAACTCCATGGGTCCGGCTTCCAAAGTTTCCATCTTGCGAATGGGGAAATACATCACCACCGCCTTCTTCACCCACTCATTCACTTGCCAAGCGCCATCAACCAATGGCTCTGCCACACGCAATCTCCCTTTGTCCAATTCTTCAATCACCCACTCGATGGCCTGCACATAGGCAACCTGTTGCAACAAGGAACGATCTTCCCAAGCCGACTCAATCTGAGATTTAATTTCTTCCAACATCATGATTTGAATGTATTTTGGTCAAAAATAAGCCAAGATGGGACGACTGATAGCAATAGATTACGGTGAAAAAAAATGCGGAATCGCAGAAACCGATGATCTTAAAATGATTGCTTCACCTCTAACCACTGTTCCAACAGCTGAAATTTTGGATTTCGTTCAAAAGTATCTGTCAAAATACAAAGTGGAAGGCATCGTTCTGGGTGAGGCGCGATACCTCAATGGCGATGCTTCAACTACCACAGCAATTCAAGCCAAATTTGAAGAAAAACTGAGATTGAGATTCCCTAACACTCCCGTTCATCGGGTCAATGAGATGTTCACCAGTGCCATTGCTACAAGAGCTATTCAAAGCATGGATCTGTCTAAGAAAAAAAGAGAGAACAAAGGGCTTGACGATGCCATTAGCGCCAGCAGCATCCTGCGCGACTTCTTGGGCTAAATTAACATCACAAAATATCAGGCTCTTTCCTATCTTTGTCGACCATGAAAAATTTCATTGTTTGTGCCCTATCCATCCTTGTTTTGAGCGGTTGCTCAGAATACAACAAGATATTGAAGGAAAA
>CANGVU010000221.1 GCA_947457325.1 Flavobacteriales bacterium
AATCAAGGAAAAAAAGAAATTGAATTAAATGTCAACAGAAATAACAAATCCATTGGTTTCTACCAACACATTGGGTTTGTCATTGAAAAATCAGAAGACATTGAAATTGGCAATGGATACCAAATGAATGATTATGTTATGGTTAAAAACCTAACGCTTTAAGTCAATTCTGAAAGTAGTACCAGCTCCCTCCTCTGATCGAATCACATAAATGTGTCCTTTGTGGTATTCTTCTACAATACGTTTAACCAATGACAAACCCAAACCCCATCCGCGTGGTTTGGTTGTATAGCCGGGTTTAAACACCGTTTTCCATTTGTTCTTGGGTATTCCCTTTCCGGTATCCCGCAATTCAACATGAACCCATTGATCATCACTTAAAATACGAATCTCAATGATTCCAGACTCCCCCATTGCATCAGCTGCATTTCTAACCAAATTTTCTATGACCCAACCGAACAAAGGTTCATTGATTTTTAATACAACAGGCTGGGTGGGTAGATGTTTTTCGAACTGAATGTGCCGAGATACTCGCTTCTGGACATAATCTACCGCTTCCTGAATGGTAATTCGCAAATCCACTTCCTTTAGTTCAGCTTGAGAACCAATCTTAGAAAATCGTTCAGTAATGATCTGTAATCGATTCACATCCTTATTCAACTCCTCAATGTAGGACTTCTCCACACCTTGCGATTCCAATAATGCTCCCCATCCCATGAGCGAGCTGAGCGGCGTACCCAATTGATGAGCCGTCTCTTTGGCCATCCCTACCCAAACTTGATTTTGCTCTGCCTTGCGATAAGTGGAAAAAATGAGGTAACTCACCATCAGAAAAACCGCTACCAAAACCAATTGTCCTATAGGAAAATACTTGATTTGCTGCAGCACCAGAGAATCCTCATAATAGATGTTTACCGCCAAACCGTCTGGCTGCACAACTTTAATGGGAGGGTTAAATGATTTTATCTCTTCCAATCGTGCAGGATTGGTCACGTCCTCCTCCTTCAATCGCGCATACTTGATAACCTTGCCCGACTTTTGATCAATGACCACAATCGGCACTGCCGTTGATCCCACCACCTCATTGTTCAAGAAGCTATTGTTCAACTCATTTAACTTTTGCTCAATGCTCTTGTACAACTCACTATCATCAAAATACAATTTCATCCCCAACTCTGGAATCAAAATGGGGGCGTACTTTTCAATAATCTTATCCCTCAGCGAATCGGCAAATTGGGCATTCATTTCCTTGCCTTTTGGCAAATTCTTCCCTTGCTGAAAGCGATTGTCCTTGTCATAAAGCAGAATAGGAATGGAATTGTTTTCCTTTAAAAATTCAGAAGGAAAAGAGTAATCAAGATTGGGATCACCATTAGAAATAATGCTCAACGCTCTTCCTATCAACTTTCCCTTGGTCTGTTCTTCTGCCCTCAACAAGTGCAACAAAGAATCAATGTACTCTGTAGATTGCGCATTCCTACTGATACTTTGCGCCCACAACTCAACCTTCTGCTTTTCGTCTTCTTTAATCCGACCAACGATAACCTGGGTGTATCCCAATGTAAACAGCACCAGCAACAAAGCCAACAAGACCAAAAACCATTTCCAACGTTGTTTACTGCTGTATAAATTCATCGAACCAAATTAATCATTATTGGGCAACTGCGGAGTCATTGATGGTCAAATTTGTATTTTCATTCTTCCACCAGTCATACAACGGATGATTCCATTTGGGATTGTGGACATACTGAGCGGAGCTCAAAGGCCAATCAAACTCATCCACCGCATACCCCAATGCCACTGGAACATCATGTATAAATCTTATTTGATCTCTAAGCATAAAACTTCGGGCCACTCCATAGGCAGGACATGATAAGAACTTTGGCGTTACCCACCTAGCACTGTATCGACGATCTGTCTCAAAAAAGAAAGCCAAGCCAAAAATCATTTTTATCTTTTCAGAAAAAACCAAGACACCTTCACCTTTTCTCATCGTCCTCAGTTGTATTAAAATATGACATTGACCAGGCACCATGACCCATCCCAACAACTGACCTGCCCCTTCCAATTGTTCTTGAAGGTACTCAGCGTTCAATGATTGACTTTCCAATTGGTTGTAAAACATTCCATCCATCGGAGCGACCCAAGTTACCCTGTAAATTTGGTCGGATTCTAAAAATATTTGTTGTTTCATGAGACAACATTATACCAAATAAATTCCAAAAAAAAGAAACATATAAGGTACACATAAGCATATAAAAAGGGAATATTTGTTGAAATACAAGCTAAACAAGAGTATTTGTAACTGAATACAATTCGCATGTTTTAAGCAGACAATACAGAAAGTTTTTAATCAATCCATTCAAAAAGATACTTATCATCGAAATCAATATTAAATTCATTCAGCAGATTCATGTATTCTTCTTTGAATGAAATTGTTTTGTGGTGCAAATCTTGATTCCGAATGTATCCAATTGTATTATCAATGTGAGATTTGGAGCAGGAAAAAGCGCCGTACCCTTCCTGCCATTGAAACTTACCTATCACCAATTTACTCTCATTTATCCATTTTGCAGAATTCGATTTTATGTCTCTTACCAATTCGGAAATAGTGATATTAGGCTTAAGACTAATCAATAAATGAACATGATCTGCAACTCCGCCAACGGCAAAAATCTTTTGTCCTTTTGCGTTAACAATTCCTCCCATATAACTGAACAAATCATCTCGCCAATCCTTATCGAGAAGATTTTGCCTACCCTTTACGGAAAAAACAATGTGCACATAAATGTGGGTGTAGGTATTTGCCATATTCCGATATGTAAGAGCTTTAATTTGGATCCCTTATGATGTCGCCCCTACGGGGCTTGGTACAAAATTACACTATTTCTATTAGGATATCGTCCCTACGGGACTTGAAAACAATTACATTCAAAATCGAATTGATATCAGCTCCGTAGGAGCGAAATCATAGTAGCTATTTAAATAAATACTCCGGATAGCTCCGTAGGAGCGAAATCATAATTATACAATCAACGCTTAAACAATGGAACCGTAGAACACGGCTCACCATACATCAAACTCTTGACCCAAGGCAATAAGCGATTCACCAACATCATCTGAACTTCTGGTGTAACACGATGATCTGTGCATCCTTTGATCACCACCCGTTTTCCCAACCAGTCTGCTTCTTGGAGATGCATGACATGGTTTTTCAGAAAAGACCGTTGTGCCTCTAGCAATGGCCCAAGAAAAAAACCTTTTGACTTTTCATACAACTTAGATTGCATCCAAATGTATGCCCATTGGGGCACGACAATATCATTTGGAACATCTAACCAAAGTACTTTATCTCTGAAATCTTGTTGAATCAATTCTTCTGTGAACGATTTTAAATCAGCTTCTCGCAAGGCTAATCCCTGCCACAAAGCTGGTCTTATATCGATGCATTCAAATGTGGCCTGATCCACCAACTCTTGAAGGTCAATCGTAATCAATCCACTTCCTGCAACGCGATTGACAATTTCCATTTTTAAGCCGTTTGAACAGCAATAGACAACTCCAACATCTCGTTCACCGCGGCAATCATTCCATTCACATCAAAACCACACTCTGCATACAATTCATCTTGCGTGCCATGTTCAATATACTTATCCGGAATTCCCAAACGCTTGACGCGACTAGCATACCCATTATCGCCCATAAATTCCAAAATGGCCGATCCC
Source organism: Flavobacteriales bacterium (assembly GCA_947457325.1). Classification (GTDB taxonomy): domain Bacteria; phylum Bacteroidota; class Bacteroidia; order Flavobacteriales_D; family Sanyastnellaceae; genus CAMCTV01. Next base: position 3,726 of record CANGVU010000221.1, read on the forward strand.
ATTCCTCCT
>CANGVU010000222.1 GCA_947457325.1 Flavobacteriales bacterium
ACACAGAACCCTACTGGATATAGATTCCGATATAGGACATGATTGATTTTGAATGTAAGGTAGTTTATTCAATGATGGGTAAAAATATCGTCTTGGAAAAACATTCACCTCAGCAAGGTTAGCCAATACTTTTTCCAAAATCAATTCAGATTCTAAAATGATCGGGTAATAACTAAAATTCCATTCTGTTCCTGCTCTCAACGCAAAGGTTTTCATTTTGGAAAAATTCAAATGATCATTGTAATACTCCACAACCTTCTTTCTCTCTTGAAAAACCACTTGCATTTCATCCAACATCGTCAATCCCATTGCAGCTTGCAACTCTGATATTTTCGCATTGATACCAACCAGTGCAAAATCGGTGGTGTTCAGATGGCCAAAATTATGCGTTTGGAAAGCTGACGTCATTAATGATTCATTCTTGGTAAAAAAAGCACCACCTTCAGCGGTATGAAAAACCTTTGTAGCATGAAAGCTACATGTACTAACATCTCCAAAATTAAAAACACTTTGTCCTTTGTAATTCACGCCAAAACAATGTGCAGCATCATAAATGACCGATAAATTGTGCTGTTGGGCCAATTGTTCTATTGCTTCAATATCACATGGATTTCCAAATACGTGAGTAGCAAGAATGCATGTTGTTTTATCGGTAATTTTCTTTTTAATCTCTGCTACATCAATGGTCAAAGAATTCTCATCAATATCCGCAAATACGGGAACGCAACCCTCCCATAAAATAGACGAAGTTGTTGCAACGTAACTAAATGGGGTAGTAATTACCTCGCCTCCTTTTGCCAATAACTTCAATGCTATTTGAATTGGGATGGTTCCATTGTTCATGATTAACAATGGTGAACATTGCAGGCTTTGCGCTATCCTAAGCTCCAATTCCTTTGCCAAATCACCCCGATTGGTTAACCATCCTTTAGCCCAAATCCGCTCCAATTGCGCATGGTACTTTTCTATTGGTGGAAAATAAGTTTTGGTAACGGGAATCATTCTTTAACCTTTCACTGCGTTGATGCTAAGATAATCCAATCTGTGCAATCATACAAGGTAAATTTAAACCATCGGTAGACAAACAAGGTGAACGCTACAAATTTGAAGAAATCCAATTGAATTGCGGACGAATTGATCCGGGTTCTCTTCCCATATAAGCACCAAAATCTCTACCGCCATCGGATACCAAGAACGATATAACATCTTTTTCAATGATCAGACATTTATTGTTCTTTGTAACAACATAAAGCGACACGTAAAAAGTCCCTGTTTGCAAGAATAATGCGGGAAATACGCATGTCACATTATTCCCTCCAATCTTTAATGAAATTGGTGTTGAAGCAAACGAAAAAATTGGCTCCCCGGATTCATCATACAAATGAAATGTCAAGTGGCTAATGTCCTCAGACTTTACTTGAAAATCGACTGTAAAATGAATATCCCTTTTTTCATCCAATATCTCAGATTTTTCTTCTCCAGGATGATGAATATTGATGTGATTTAAGATGAATTCTGGGTGATTGACAAAATCAAAACTACGGTAATGATGAACATCCGAGCCACCTTTCAGGTAATAGGAAACGGCTTGAGTAACATCACCCTGAAAAGACTTCATTCCATGCTCTATAACCAAACCTTGCGAACACAATGATTTAACTGCAGCCATATTGTGACTAACAAATAAAACGGTTCTTCCTTCACCCTTGGCCACCTGATCCATTTTTCCCAAGCACTTTCTCTGAAAATCAGCGTCACCAACTGCTAAAACCTCATCAATGATTAATATCTCGCTTTCCAAATGAGCAGCCACTGCAAAGGCCAATCGAACATACATTCCGCTGCTGTATCGCTTAACAGGAGTGTCTATATAACGCTCAACTCCACTAAAAGCAACAATTTCATCAAACTTCCTTTTGATTTCAGCATGCCTCATCCCCAATATGGCACCATTCAAAAAGATGTTATCCCTCCCTGTGAGTTCTGGATGAAAACCCGTCCCCACTTCAAGAAGTGATGCAATTCGTCCATTTACCTTAATATTCCCTGTGGTAGGCTGAGTAACCCTTGACAACAATTTGAGCAATGTTGATTTTCCCGCCCCATTCCGACCAATAATTCCCAAAGTCTCACCTTTCTTTACCTCAAAGTCAATGTCTTTCAATGCCCAAACAAAATCACCTTCGGCTTTTTTAGTCCTATCATTAACTTGACCTATCTTCATAAATGGATCTTCCTTCCCCTGTATACGGTGCATCCACCGCTGAAAATCATGGACAAAAGTTCCTGTGCTAACCAATCCCAATCGGTATAGCTTACTGACATCTTCTATTTTTAAAGCAACATCTGACATGATTATACGGTATCCATGAATTTCTTTTCCACTTTGTTAAACAATACAACAGAAATTGCCAATAATAGAATTGAAAAAACAAAACTATAGCCAATCATTCCCCATTCAAAAGAACCTGTTCCAAGGAAAGAATATCGAAATCCTTCCACGATTCCTGTCATGGGATTCAACACCAATATATCATGCCATATTCCCTTTACCATAGAGCTTGGGTAAACTATAGGAGTGGCGTACATCAGCAATTGAATTCCAAATGTGATGAGGTATTGAAAATCTCGGTATTTGGTGGTAAAGGTGGAAATCAACATACCAATGGCCAAGCCCAATATACCCATGAGCAGAAACAACAAGGGAAACAATAAGATGTGCCAAGAAGGTTGAATACTGGATCCACTCTGTTGCCAGTAGTAAAAAAACACCACAAGAAAAAATGAAAACTGAACCATCAACTTCATCATGTTCGACAAAACAATAGAAACAGGAATAATCAGTCTTGGAAAATAGACCTTTCCAAAAATGCTCGCGTTAGAAATGAACGCGCTAGACGTAGAAGTAATGCTGGTTGAAAAATAGTTCCACAATATTACGCCAGACAGATAAAACAAAATAGGAGGCATTCCGTCGGTTCCCAATTTTGCTACACGATTAAAGACAACCGTATACATCAAGGTGGTGAAGATAGGCTGGATGAAAAACCAGAGTGGACCTAGAATGGTTTGTCTAAACGATGCTTTGTAATCTCTTTTAAGCAAGATCCACAACAAATCCCGGTAGCGCCACATCTCCTTAAAGGGAATGCTCCACCATTTTGATTCACTGGCGATGACCAAATCCCAAGACTCTTTGTTATATTCTTTCGATTGTTCACTCATCAATCACACCAACATCTTTTTGATTTATCTTTTTATTATTCAACTGCGAAAAAGTCAAGGAGAATTAGATCCATGACCAACCACCCCGATGGTGTGCAAGTTAAATGATTTCCATGAATAATCAAATGTTCTGAACGGATCCATTTTTGAATATTATCGTCCATTGACTTTACGTACAACGCATTAGATCTGATCAATTGTAGGTTAACACCTTTTCTTGTTCTTAGACCAATTAGCCACATTTCATTCCATTTGGCCTTTTCATCCATTTTATCCCACTGCACTATTTTATCCCATTGTCCAGCCTCTACCCATTGAATGTATTGCGGATTATTGGCCACATTGTACCGTCTATTTCTACCATCAAAAGAATGGGCGGATGGGCCAACGCCTAAATATTGGTGACCCTCCCAATAAGATTGATTGTGTTTGGATTCAAAACCTGGTTTGGCATAATTAGAAACCTCATAATGCCCATAACCATTGAGCCCAAGCTCTTGA
>CANGVU010000223.1 GCA_947457325.1 Flavobacteriales bacterium
GTAAAGACAAGTTAAAAATTACGCTGCCTAACGGGTGGCTTGTACATCTTGTTATCTGTTGAGGTGAAAAGGCTGATGTCAATGTTGGAATACAGCTTCCATTTGCCTTTCTCCCACTGATACAAGTCGTATGTACCATCCGGTCCGTAATCGGCAAATATTCCTTCCATCATGGAAGACTTGGGAGACAAGTGGTCCATGACAATGCACTTCTTCTTGGGGTAATATTTGAACGATGCACTCACCTCATCAGCATACTGAAACATCAATCGTTTTTTCATTCCCGTCCCAGTCTCAAACAAACCTTCACCAAAGCGCACATTGTCCTTGGCTGTTATTTTAATGACATCCAAAACTTTGGCATTGGTCAAATTATCTCGTCCATCCCAACCCAATAAAGTATAGGAATCGCAACGTTTATTGCTCCTGCCTTTGAAATTGGGTATAATTTCATAATACAAGACAGCAGGCCAAGATTGTGCGTCCAAATAGCGCGTTTCAAATTTATCCAAATCCCGCATGTTATCTTTTAAAACAACTGAATAAAAAGTTTTTTCTGCATCGTTCCAAATCCAAATGACACCAAAATATACATGTTCACCACTCTGCAAGGGAGCATTCCAATTGATAATGCGCAAACGTCCATCTGAAGAAATTAATCTGCAAAACTTCCATTGATTAAAAGGATGATTAAATGCTTCTGCGTTTGCTGGCAATTTGGACAAACTATCCATCATCTGTTGCGCATATCGCAATGTTTGCTCGTCATACTTGGACTGTGCCAACGAATCATGCAGCGCAGCTACACTGCGCTCTATCCTTAAAACAACTGCATCCACAGGGCTAGCGGCTGCGCTTTGTAACCAAATACAACCCACCAATAGCAATAAAAAACAACTAATTCTCTTCATTGTCCAACTTAGCTTTCATTTTTTCTTTAAACGTCCAACCAATTGTCTTTGCCCGCAATATGGCTTTTATAGCAACTTCGCCGTCAAACAATTCTTCCACCGTTGCCACAAACAAATTGACCCAATGATCAAACAATGGAGGAGCAATCCGCATATTGGCGTGAGCATCCCAAACTTGTTCAGTATACCCTGCAATATCCAACAAAGTAAAATTCCAAAAGGCTATCATCTTGGGACGATGAGTAGGATAATCGACATGGGCGAAAAACGGTGCCAAAACACCATCTTGAAACACCTTGTCGTAAAAGGCATCCACCAAAATGGCCACATCGTTTTCTGTTTCAATATCTCGTTTCTTCATCTCTCCATTTCTTCATAACTTATCGTTTTGCCTTAGCAACTTCAGGGCGAATGTCCATTCGCCACTACATTCCCTCTTCCCTATTTACTCTTCACTCTTCACTCTTCCCTCTTCCCTCCTCCCTCCATCACCTCATTTCTTCTTAACCCTATACACAACACCCACTTGCCCACCCCACCAAGCCTCCCGAAAATTCCAATTGGCGTTGGCCATAAGCGAGGCGCCCCAGCGCTTTCCCAACATCCAACCCAACTCAAGCTGACCGGGAATACCCATATTGAATTTGTTGTTTAGTTCAACTTGAGTGTCACTTTGCGGGACAAAATCCCAATATCGTCTGTTGTTCAAAGACATACCTACTGCAGTAGAAATCCACCAAGGCCTCCGTTTTCCCTGCCAACATTCTCCAAACATCAAAGCCAATTCAATGGTAGTATTTTTGTTAGCAATGGTATCATTGGGGTTATTGCCCAGCTCTCGAATGATACCGAATCTGCTGACAGAAAGAACTGATTCACTTCTAAAGGATCGGGTATAATTGAATTGACCGGATTGAAAATCTGCCGAGCTCACGCCAACACCCCCACCATGCCAAACCATACCAGACATGGGGTTGAGTTCATATTGGGCATATTGTCTTATGCTTAAGGTAAACATTAAGCATAGAAAAGAATATTTGAACCATGTCTGACACATAAAACAAATTTAGGAACATGAACGATCAAAAAGCATTAAGATTGTATTCTTCATTCAACGCTCAAATGTTAGTCAGTATCTAGCTTATCTCAAGATTTATTTTTTTTAATTAGTGGCCCATCTTATATTTGCCACCTTAAAATCAATTGTTAATCGGGTTTCGTACCCAAAAAACAAAAACTATGTCAGTAAAAATTCGTCTTCAAAGACACGGTAAGAAAGGAAAACCTTTCTTCCACATCGTAGCTGCAGACGCTCGTTCACCACGTGATGGTAAGTTCATCGAGCGCATCGGAAGCTACAATCCTAACACCAACCCAGCTACCATTGACTTGGACAATGCCAAAGCATTATCTTGGTTGCAAAATGGTGCGCAACCCACTGAGACCGCTCGTGCTATTCTTAGCTACCGCGGAGTATTGTACCGCTTGCACTTGCAAAAAGGTGTATTGAAAGGTGCATTGACTCAAGAAGAAGCAGACAAGCGTTGGGCTGATTGGAATAACGGAAAAGAATCTAAAATTCAATCTAAGCGTGATGGTTTGGCGCAAGCCAAAGCTTCTGCTGACAATGAAACATTGAAGCGTGAGCGTGCAGTAAATGAGGCTCGTCTTCAAGCTATCTCTCAGGCCGCAGCAGAAGCTGCTGCTGCAGAAGTAGTAGAAGAAGTAGTAGAAGAAGCCCCAGCGGCAGCAGAAACAGTTGAAACAACTGAAGAAGCTCCAGCAGCTGAAGCGGCAGCTCCAACAGAAGAGGCTCCTGCTGAAAATGCAGGTGAATAATCTTCATCAACCCATTAAAGCCGACCTTAGTGTCGGCTTTTTTTATTTTTGCTAACATGGAAATCAAAGACCTACACCCGCTGGGTAAAATCACCAAATTGCACGGCTACAAAGGAGAGTTTACCATTTGGATCAACTCCTCCTCCCCTTTTGATTATGTGGACTTAGAATCGCTTTTCCTCTACCAAAAAGGAAGAATTACTCCTTTCATCATTGAGGATTTGGGACGAAAAACCAATACGACACTCCGCATGAAACTTGAGGGAATAGAATCCGAAGCGGATGCTTTACCTTGGGTCAAAGCGGAAATCTATATCCGTCCCGATGAGGTGAGTGAAACCGATAAGATGCGCGACAACATCCGATGCTGGATTGGCTTCCGGGTCTTCACAGAGGACAAAGAGCCAATTGGCGTTTTGGCAGAAGTCAATGACTCGGGCGTTAATCCCATGATGGAAATTGACCGCGATGGTCAAACCATCTATGTGCCATTGCAGCCTGCTTTCATTGCCGAGATCAAAGAAGATGACCACCACATTTTCCTAAGCCTGCCTCCGGGACTATTGGAACTTTACGAAAAATAAAGGCAATTAAAGCCTATCTTTGCGGCCGCTTAAAATCAATATTCTGTGTTAACGGTCAGCAACATTTCTCTGCGCTATGGAAAGCGCACCCTCTTTGAAGAAGTCAATCTAAAATTTTCTTCTGGCAATTGTTATGGTGTCATCGGTGCCAACGGCGCGGGAAAATCCACTTTTCTAAAAATCCTTGCTGGAGAAATAGAAACCACCACTGGTAATGTTTCCATGACGCCCGGTGAGCGCATGAGCGTATTGAAACAGAACCATTTTGAATTTGATGAAACCCCAGTTTTGCAAACTGTTCTTTTGGGCAATTCCAAATTGTGGGAAGTGATGCAAGCCAAAGATGCCGTTTACGCAAAACCTGACTTTAGTGAAGAGGATGGCTTGAAA
>CANGVU010000224.1 GCA_947457325.1 Flavobacteriales bacterium
ATCTCTGGCATTGTTAACCATAGACTCGAGGCTTTCCTTTTTGTATTGACCGCTATACAGGTGGTTTAACTGGTCAGTCAATTGTTGGGCTAGGCTTTGTAAGGGGATAAAGTGATTTTCCATATGCGTCATGTTATTGCTAAAATAGACGCATGATTCACTTCCTTACCTAGGTTTTGAAAGAGTTATTCAATACAGAAAGTGAGTTACTTAGAGGGGGTTCTCTTTGATTTTGGAAGGCCGTTCCAAACACAATCATAGCTGTGGTCTATCAATTCCCAAATTACTTTTTGAGGTACATCTGATGGAAAGTAAACGGTGTTCCAATGTTTTTTATTGGCGTGATAACCAGGTTTTACACCATCATAGCGGTTTCTGAGTTCTATTGCCTTTTCAGGATTGCATTTAAGGTTTATGCCATCAAACTCAAATACGTCGGTCATCGCAAATATTTTCCCATGGACTTTGAATACCAAAGTTGTTTCATCAAAAGGAAATTCTTCAGTAGTATGGGGTTTGGCAAGACAGTAATCTCTAAAAGATTCTATGTGAAAATCCATGATTATTCGTAGGCCGCACAGAGTTCTTTTTCTTTACCTAGAACGGCGCATGTTTTAAGCGCAAGGCTTATTTCATGGGTGTGGTATGATCCGTATTTGATGCGGTTAAGGGTCAAGTCATATGCGTAAGAGACGGATAGTTGTTTATAGATATCAAATTTCACTATACCGCTAACACCATGACCATTTCTTGCAGCAAAACCGAGACTAAATCTTTTCTTGTAAGTTAACAGTGCTTGGGCATCTATCGCAGGACGCGTTCCTTTGACCCAACGGAACATGAATGATGGTTTGAAAGCTAAGTCTTTAGAAATTTTGATGTATTTACCATAAACGATGCTGTAATGGCGGTTGTATCTTCCTGTTTGTAGCCCATCAATCGAAGAATTGGTAAGGGATTTAATAGAAAGCCCGTAAAATCTGTCTCCGCGATACAGCCAAACGCCAGCGTTAATGCTTGGGAAGATATAATCGCTTACCACACCGTTAATAACCGTTTCATTGTAGGGGTCAGCAAAATTTACTTTTGTATAATCTATGCGGAGCTGGGTTAATCCAACGGCAATACCGCCAGCTAAGTTGTATCCTTTGCTTACACGGGTGTGGTACGCATAATTCAGCATAAGAGAAGTGGACCCAAACGCACCATTTAAATCGGATTCTATACCCGCACCCAAACCTTGAAATGCGTTACGCATTGCTCGCATTCTTCCATGAATGAAGACATTGGTGGTTTTTGGCGCACCATCAATTCCTGACCATTGTTGACGATAATTGGATTTTAGCTCTGTGCAACTGGTATATCCTGTTGCGGCAGGGTTTACCATTTGATAGTTAAAGATGAAATTCGTAAATTGAGTTACTTGTTGTCCAAACACAACTTGAAGGCACATTAAAAATGCCAATAGTAACAAATATTTTTTCACGGATTTCATCAGTGAATAATGGTAATAAATCCGGAATAGGGTTCTATGTAAACCACAGGACTGTTGAGTTCAATAACGTAATAATAACTGCCTGTTGGAAGTTTTTTTCCTCGGTTAGAGCCATCCCACGGAGTAGCATATCCTATAGATCTGAATACATTTTGTCCCCACCTGTCATACACGTTTACCTCTGCTCGGGGAAATTTTTGAATGCCGTAAATTTGCCAATCGTCGTTGATATTGTCTCCATTTGGTGACAAGGCATTGAAGAAATCTATTGCTTCTCCAACGGTTACAACTACCGTATCGGTAAGGACACATAGTCCTATTTTAGATTCAGCGGAGAACGCGGTTGTTTCAGTAGGAAAAGCGTTGGTTACGGCGGAATTTGCATTGCCAACAAATTCTTCTGGCGTCCAAGAAACACTTTCTCCAGGTGTTTGACCTTCAACCGATATTTGTGCCTCTTGTCCAGCAAAAATAAAACTTGGTGTCCTTGTTGTTCCTAACATTAGGGGGTCACCAGATGCCCACACTTTTAGAGAACAATCTCCAAAAAGTGTTGTATTGTGGTTGGAGCCTACAACAAGCATGAAGTCAGAGTAAACAGGAGGATTGCTTAGTTCAAAAGTCTGTGTTTCACCTAACATGAGATAACAACCTACTTGATTGATATAAGTGCTGGTATCACAAGCTCCTAAATTAGGATCTATTTTTATGAGCGTTACGAAAATACTATCCAGCGCCACTTGAGCTGTCCCAGAAATAGGGTCCACCTGAATATAGTCACAATCCGTTCTTTGTATGTTTATACTTAATGTACCGCCACGCCCTCCGGTTGTAATGAGGTAGGAAAAAGAAGTACTACTTTTAAAACAACCATAAGAAAAGGAACCAGCGCTTAAGTTATGTTCTGGAATTTCTTCCACCTGAGCACACAAGGTATTGGATGCGATTTCTGCGCAAGTTTGTCCCATGGCATGTAATCCCATCAAAACCGTCAAGAAAAAGAGTAGCCATCGTTTGCGCATTGAACAAATATAAGCTCAGCAATCAATAGAATTCTACAAGTAAAGCACTTTTTTCAACCGCTTGACCTTGATTAACTTGAATGGATTTGATTTTTCCATCTCCTTGTGCTTTGATTACATTCTCCATCTTCATGGCCTCTAAAATCAGCAAAGGCGCGTCTTTTGTGACTTCCTCATCCACATTTACTAAAATTTGTCTTACCAATCCGGGCATAGGAGCCTTTAAATTTTTCACTTTTTTGGTTGATCCGCCACCCATGCCAAGTTTTTCCAATAACGCATCAATGGGCTGCGTGATGTTGATACTGAATTCAGTGTGGTTGATTTTAATGATGGCAATTTTTGTGTCAGAATGAAAAGCAATCCACTCACCTCTGTACTTTTTATTTTGGTATTTAAGACAAAAATGACCCTTTTTCTCTGATGGTTGAATTTCAATTTTTTCACCATTCAATGTGGCGTTGTGAAATGTATTGTCCCAACTAAAGTCAAATTCTTTATTTCCGATTCGCGCTTTTGTCATAATATCGCAAAGCTAATGAGAAATCGATTGGGGATTTATTTTCATGTTCCTTTTTGCAAGCAGGCTTGTACGTATTGTGATTTTCACTTCTCTACTCAAACCAAATTGCTTGAAAAGATGGTGCTTGCTCAAACAGCTGAACTGATTCATTATGCAGAGAAATATGTGGAATCTCAAGTAGAAACAATCTATTTGGGCGGCGGGACACCAAGCTTAATGGGTGTTCAATTCCTTAGCCGATGGTTGGAATCGGTTCATAAGTATTATCGTGTTGCAGCCTCTTGTGAAATTACTTTGGAAATTAACCCCGATGATATTACCGACGAAAAAATACAGCATTGGAAAGAAATCGGTGTTAATCGTTTCAGTGTGGGCATTCAGTCGTTTGATGATGAAGTATTGAGATGGATGAACCGCGCTCATAGCGGAGAGCAATCTAGATTAGGTTTGCAAATGCTGCAGGATGCGGGTTTTGATAATATTTCTGTCGACTTAATTTACGGACATGGTAAGCTAAATCATTCAGAATGGCTGAGGGATGTCCATCAATTTCTCTCGTTACAAATACCCCACATCAGTGCTTATGCGTTGACAGTAGAACCCAGAACATTATTGCACCATCAGCTCCAACAGGGAATTTACACAGGGCAGGAAGATGAACAAA
>CANGVU010000225.1 GCA_947457325.1 Flavobacteriales bacterium
AATTGCTATTTTCAGCAGTGCTGCAATCGGCTCCTTGGCGTATACATTTTCTGAATCATTTTGGTTTTCAGCAGTGGAGGGTGAAGTTTACGCCATGGCATCCTTATTTACCGCAGCTATTTTCTGGGCTATTCTCAAATGGGATGAAGAAATGGCTCATGTTCAAGATGGTACCTTGTCAAGTGAATATGCACCCAATCGTTGGTTATTGTTGATTATGTTTTTACTTGGTTTAGCAATCGGGGTTCACTTACTGGGAATTCTAATAGTTCCGGCGATTGGTTTTGTCATCTATTTCCGTTACAAAACAGTTGCCGATACCAAAGGAATCTTAATAACGGGAGTGTTGTCCATTGTTACGTTAGGATTCATTCAGGAAGGAGTGATTCCGGGATCTATTTCATTAGCTTCAGCTTTTGAGGTTGCATTTGTTAACTCCTTTGGATTACCGTTCTTTTCAGGAACTATTTTCTTTTTCGCAGTATTGATAGGAATATGCATTTGGATGATTCGCTATGCACGTAAAAAAGGAAACGCTATTTTGTACAACGCAATAATGGGTCTTATTCTATTGCTCATTGGATACGGTTCCTTTGCAGTGATTGTTATTCGTTCGAATGCCAACACGCCACTTGATGAAAATGACCCGGAAAACCTAGTTACATTGCACGCTTATTTGAAACGTGAACAGTATGGCTCTTCACCATTGTTGACTGGTCCATACTGGAATTCAATCGAAAATGATCCGTCACTTTTTGATAGCCGTTCACCTTTTTATGTGCGTCGCTTTGTTGTGACAAAAGGCGAGCAAGTCTTGAAAGCATTTAAAGATGAAAAACGTGCGAATGAATATGCGCGAACACATGCCGGATCGGTAGAAGAAAAATATTTTGAGTCGAATGCGCAAGATCGAATGAATAGTGTTCCAACCTATGCGCAAACTACATTTTTCCCGCGGATGTATTGGGGTCAAGAAGCACAACGTACCGAAGGATACATCAAATGGTCGGGGTATGACCCGAATGATGATGCTGTTACAGATCAGGGAAAAGATGGAAAACGATTGCCAACATTTGGTGAAAATATGAATTATTTTTTCCGATACCAGATTAACTGGATGTATTGGCGCTATTTCATGTGGAACTTTGCCGGAAGACAAAACGACATTCAGGGTCATGGGGATAATATCCGTGGCAATTGGATTTCTGGGTTCAGTGTGGTTGATAATGCCCGTTTAGGAAATCAGGATGATGCCGCGCCGTTTTTCACTTCTCAGAATAAATCACATAATCGCTTTTATTTCCTTCCGCTAATCATCGGAATAATTGGTTTGTTCTTCCATTTTTACAGGGCTCCTAAAGATGCATTTGTTGTCTTTTTGGCGTTTCTCTTTACAGGATTGGCAATCGTTGTATACTTGAATCAAAAACCGTTAGAGCCAAGAGAGCGTGACTATGCATACGCCGGTTCATTCTATTTCTTTGCCATGTGGATAGGTATCGGAGTTTATGCATTATACGATGCGTTTGTTCGATTTACCAAAAAAGAATTCATAAAAATGCTGACGTTTGCCGGTGGCGGATTGGTCTTGTTTGCTGCATTCGATGCGTCCAGTGAAATCTCTATGCCAAGTGCTGTTTCATGGATAATTATTGCAGGTATCAGTATCATATTGGTAGGCTTCATGATGCTACTCAAAAAAGTTGTCAAAGGAGAAACGCAAGGTGCTGTTATTGCTTCTTTGTTGGGGCTAATTGCACCATTAATCATGGGAATGCAGGGATGGGATGACCACGATCGTAGTTTGAAGACTTCAGCGTCCGATTTAGCAATAAACTATTTAGAATCCTGTGCTGACAATGCCATCTTATTTACGAATGGAGACAATGACACATTCCCATTGTGGTACATGCAAGAGGTGGAGGGTAAGCGTACAGACGTAAGGGTGTGTAACCTGTCACTGATGCAGACGGATTGGTATACTGATCAAATGAAAATGCGTGCGTATGATTCGGATCCACTTCCAATAGATTTTACGGAAGATCAAATTTTGATGTATGCCGGACTCACGGATCAGGTGATATTCTCTAACTTGTTTGAAATGTTCTATCTGAATGCGGGAGAAAAAATCCTGAAACAAGTCATTGACATGCGCATTAAAAACAACCGCAATCAGGTCGCAGCAGCGATTGAAAATTTCAATGTACAGGTTGCAGGCATAATCAGTGGTGTTTCAATAAATCGACCGAATGTTGCAGCGCGCTTAGAAACACTCAAAGCAGATTTGACAGGAAAAACAGGAAAAACGGTCAGCGAAACAATTTACAAAAAGTATTTGGCTGCCTTTGAAATCCTTTCGGGAATGCAAAGTGGGTTAATTACACTTCCTGAAGGTCAAGCTCAAGCACTTCAAAATTTAATGCTTGATTTTGAAAAACCGTGGAATTCAACGAACCTGAAAGATGCAATGAATTTTGTGCGCGATGATAATAACCTTATTGCATTCAATGCGCAACGCATGGTTAGAGTATTTCCAAGTGCAGGATTTATTTTGCCTGTTAATAAAGAGAATGCTGTAAAATCTGGAATTATTAGCAAAAATCAGAAAAAAGAATGCTTGAATGAGATTCGATTTGATTTTGAAGCGCGTGGATTGACACGAGAACAAGTCATGATGTTGGATGTTTTGGCAAACAATGATTGGAAACGAGGAATTTATTTCTCAAGTCCTGGAGGATCCGATGTTTCGATTTCGTTGTACACAAGAGGATACATCAAACAAAATGGATTGGTGTTTGAATTAAGTCCATTGAACCAGCTGAATGAACGGTATTCAGACAAAATGTACACTAGTTTGACACATGTTTACAAATATGGTGCAATGAGTAATCCAAAGGTGTTGACAGATTACTATACACGTCGCCACACGTCACAGTATCGCTTACATTTTGCATCATTAGCAGATGATTATTTGACGAAAGCAGAAAATGCAAAACAAATGAGTCGTGTTAATTTAGCAAATAGTCAATTATTGAGAAAAAATGGACAAGGAGCAAAAGCAAATGAGCTCGCTCAGTCGGCAAATGGTGTTGATGCAAAAGTGGCTGCCTACAAACAGAAAGCACGTGATCTCATTCATTTTTCATTGAAAGTGATGCCGGCGGATGTTGTATTGGATTATGGTGAACCAACATCGAATGGCCGCGAAAAATACACAAATGGTGGTGTATCACTCAATGCGTGCTCAGATGGTATTTTACATGATTATGTACGCATCCTTTTCCAAGCAGGAGATAAAAAAGGGGCTGAAGAATTGGGTAATACTGTTGCCGATCAATTGGAGTCGATTTTGAATTATTTCGTAAAAAGTGATGCCTATTTTGCAGGAAATCCTGAAAACAGAAATGACTTGTGTGCTGCTTTAGCATCGTATTTTAAATTACACATGGCAGTCATTGATCCGGAAAACGGAAATCCATCGAGTCCCCTTGCAAAACGGACACAATCCATGATTGAAAAGTTGTATAAAACGAATTTCCCGGATATTTACCGTGCATTAGAAGCAAAAGCAAATGACAATGGAGAAAGCATTCGAAGAGGTGCTAATGCCGGGAAATATGCAGCAATGCTTTTTGATCTTCAAGATTACATTGAAGCAATTGGAGTGCAGTACGGCTACTTAAAAGCAAAAAATGCACCTCA
>CANGVU010000226.1 GCA_947457325.1 Flavobacteriales bacterium
AAAAAGATCAACTCAAAGAAAGACTGCAGAGTTACTTCTTTGGAAGACCGCAAGAAAAGCGCACAGTCATTCTCAACGTGGATCGCGATGTACCCACTGGAGAAACCATTGAACTATTTTCCACTTTGAAGGTACTGCATTGTGAACCCGTTATTGCAACGCAAACACCCAAGCCCGAGTAATGATTCAGAAGTACACCCCATTTGTTGGCACATTGATCTTTCACAGCATCCTTTTTGGGTTGCTTATCATGGGCATGCGAAGTTGTACCAAATTACCACCCATTGAGCCTATTCAGTATGAGAGTTTGAGCTTGGCCGCTCTGGGCGATTTTGAACCTGGAGAAGGAGAGTACGTCGATTTGGGCGCAGAAAGTGCGGCCATGGAAGCAGCGAGTGGAGATGTTAATGAGATTATCGACGATGCGCAATCTACTGTCACCACACAAGGTGACGATACCCCCACTGAAAGCAACAATACCAACGCCGATCCTAATCCGCAACCCACCGCTCAAGAGCAGCAACAAAACGCAAAGAAGAGCAAAATCAACAATCTGTTTGACAAAGGAAAGAATACATCAGCCGGAGGCACTCCTGGTGGAGGCGGAATAGAGGGCAATCCTGATGGAACCTTAGGCGGAAAGGGAATCTTTGGCGGCTCTGGGGGGGAAGGAAAATGGAGTTTGAAAGGCCGCGGGATGAAGTCAGCACCTAGTCTTGAAAAAAAGCCTGATTTTGCTGGAACCATTTACTTGAACATCACCGTGGATAGCGAAGGAAAAGTTACCAGCGCTACCGTTGATCCAGTCCAGTCCAAAGTCTCAGCTGAAGGCTTCAAGCAACTTTCAGAGTTGGCCATTGAGGCCGCCAAAAAAGCCCGATTCACCACCCTTGCCAATAGTAAAAAGCAAGTGGGTTCTATTGTGATTACGTTCAAACTGAAATGACCTACCCTGAGGCATTACAATTTCTTTTTGATCAACTGCCCATGTTTCACCGCATTGGCGCAGCTGCCTATAAGCCTTCTTTGGACAATACCATTGCCCTATGTCAATGGCTCGACCATCCCGAAAAAAAAATCAAAACCATCCATGTTGGAGGCACCAACGGTAAAGGCTCAACCTCTTCACTCATTGCATCAAGCTTGCAATGTGCTGGATTCAAAGTAGGCCTTTACACCAGCCCTCATTTAATAGATTTCAGGGAGCGAATCAAAATCAATGGTGAATGGATTAAGGAAGATTTCATCACTGATTTTGTATTTAGATACAAAAATTGGAACGAACGTGATTTCGAACCCTCCTTCTTTGAACTCACCTTTGCCATGGCCATGGATTATTTCAGCGCCCACGAAGTGGATTATGCTGTCATTGAAGTGGGCATGGGTGGACGATTAGACAGCACAAATGTTATCTCACCCTTGCATTGCATTATTACCAACGTCTCCAAAGACCACATGCAATTCCTGGGAGATACCATTCCTAAAATTGCGCAAGAAAAAGCGGGCATACTCAAAAAAGGGATAGCGGCCACTTTTGGACCTATGCGAGAAGAAGCATTGGTTGTCCTAAAAAACAAAGCAGAAGCTTTAGACATTTCCTTTCAATCAGCTGCTATACAAGAAACATATGCTAGCCCTTTAGTCGGATCCTTTCAAAATGAAAACAAATCCACTGCACTAATCGCCTTAAAGACACTTCAACAAACAATACCAGCCATCACAGACGTCGCCATTGAAGAAGGTTTTAAAAATGTGATTCAAAACACGGGGCTATTGGGTCGTTTTCAAACCATTTCAGAAAACCCCAAAACCATTGTTGATGTTGGACATAATGAGGATGGCTTAAACTTGGTTTTTGCTGAAATTCAAAAACTTTCATTTCAAAAATTACACATTGTGCTGGGAATGGTAAATGACAAGGACATTGAAAATATTCTTGATTTGTTCCCTAAAACAGCGCATTACTACTTCTGCAAAGCCAATATTCCTAGGGGTTTAGACGCCACCCAACTTTGTAATATGGCACAACTGAAAAATCTGATTGGAGAGGTGCATTCTTCAGTAGAAAAAGCATACGAAAGTGCAAGGTACAAGGCCCACGAGGAAGACTTGGTTCTTGTAACAGGATCTTTCTTTACCGTTGCCGAGGTTCTTCAAATTAAGCGTTGAAGGCATTCCAACCTTGCGCTCTTAAAGCAATCGCTTCATTGCCTCTTGTAATAATGCGCGGACCACTCACCTTCTCAGTCATATGACCAATCACTGTAAAATGGGGGCTACCTTTTATCTTTTCGTAATCTGATTGAGCAATCGTAAAGAGCAATTCGTAATCCTCACCACCATTCAAAGCACAAGTGGTGGCATCCAAATGAAACTCCTCTGCTACGCGCTGAACATCTGGCGAAACCGGAATTTTGGCCTCGTATAAATCACAACCCAATTCACTTTGCGTGCACAGGTGCATGATTTCAGAGGACAACCCATCAGAAATATCTATCATAGCCGTTGGCGTCACCTTTAAATCTGCCAAAAATTGAATAGCATCCACTCGCGCTTCTGGCTTCAATTGCCGCTGAAGAACATAATCGTATCCTATCAATTCTGGTTGAATGGATGGAGTGGCTTTATAAACCTCTTTCTCTCTTTCTAAAACTTGCAAACCCAAGTAAGCGGCTCCCAAATCACCTGTTACTACTAACAAGTCATTGAGCTTGGCGCCGGAACGGTAACTGACCTTCTCAGGATAAACTTCACCAATGGCAGTGATGGACAATGTCATGCCGTGCAAAGCTGTTGAAGTATCACCACCAATTAAATCAACCCCATACTTCTCACATGCAATCTGCATACCGGCATACAACTCCTCGATGGCCTCTAGTGAAAATCGATTGCTCACAGCAAAACTTACAGTTACATATTTTGGGGTAGCATTCATTGCGCAGATATCACTTACGTTCACTGCAATGGCCTTGTAACCCAAATGCTTCAATGGCGTGTACATCAAATCAAAATGAACACCTTCCACCAACAAATCTGTAGTGACCACTTGATCCGTGGAACCTCCCGTTGCCAAAACAGCTGCGTCATCGCCAACACCTTTTAGTGTTGTTTCATGTTGAGGAACAAAATATTGTGTCAGGTGATTGATCAATTCAAACTCACCCAAGCTATCCAACTCAGTACGATTTTCCATATTGCAAAGATACTATGATTGTGAAGGACGGATAGCCTTCAAATTCATTTGAACCGATGTTCTCCCGTTAAATACATTAATCTCCAGAGCACATAAAACATCTACCGGACCTGCTAAAATCATTTCCATGCTATCGGCCATTCCAAATCCAATAGCATCAAAACATGTCCCACCGATACCCTGACGAAAAGAACACTTGAGGTGTTTTCCATCTGCACCAATTTGTCTTGGAGGAAAAGCCGGTCTCAAACCCTCAATTAGAAATACAGGCGCCATGTTTTCCGGTCCACAAGGTGCAAATCCGCTTAACGATTTGACCCACTCCATTTCCACTTCAGACAATTTTAATTCAATGTCATATAAGACAACAGGCTCTGGTCGAACATGATTTAACTTCTCACGAACCACATGATTGAATTTCTCTCGAAAAGACAACAAATTCTCTTCCTTAATACTCATCCCAGCTGCCATTGTATGACCGCCAAACTGAATCAACTCCTCTTTGCAA
>CANGVU010000227.1 GCA_947457325.1 Flavobacteriales bacterium
CTTGGTCCATTTCGAAATTGTTTGTTCAAAAGGAACCTATATCAGAACCATTGCGCATGAGTTTGGGCAGCGTTTGGAAAGTGGTTCTCATTTGAGCAGTCTGAGAAGAACCGCAAGTGTTCCTTTTGATGTCTCCATGGCCCATTCCATGGAAGAAATCAATGCCTTTTTCAAAAAATGGACCTTTTTTGAAAAATAATTCCCTCATTTACAGCTAGTTAACCATCACCCTCTTTACAACGGCTTCAAAAAGTTGTATGTTTGCCGACCTTTTAAAATTAACGAATTGATTATCAAATGAAACTAGGACAATTTCGCTATAAAATTCCAGAAGAATTAATCGCCAAGTACCCCGCCCATCACAGAGACGAATCACGCTTGATGGTGATCCATAAAAAGTCAGGAAAAATTGAACACAAAATGTTCAAGGATCTGATCAACTACTTTGAAGAAGGTGACGTTTTGGTCAACAATAATACCCGTGTTTTTCCTGCCCGCATGTACGGCAATAAAGAGAAAACGGGTTCTATGATTGAGGTTTTCTTGTTGCGTGAATTGAACGCACAAAACTTTCTTTGGGATACGGTTGTAGACCCAGCGCGCAAGATTCGCATTGGAAACAAATTGTACTTTGGTGAAAATGATGAATTGGTAGCGGAGGTTATTGATAACACCACATCGAGAGGCCGCACTTTGCGCTTCTTGTTTGATGGAACCCATGAGGAATTCAAAGCGTTGGTATATAAGTTAGGAGAAACACCACTTCCCAAATATGTCAACAGACCTGTTGAACCAGAAGATGAGTTTCATTACCAAACCATGTTTGCCAAATACGAAGGCGCTGTTGCTGCTCCAACTGCTGGCTTGCACTTCACCCGTGAATTGTGCAAACGCCTGGAGATTAAAGGTGTAAACATGGCTGAACTGACCTTGCACATTGGTATTGGCACATTCAGAACAGTTGAAGTTGAAGATTTGACCAAACACAAAACAGACAGTGAACAATGGATCATTCCTGAAGTCACAGCGCAAATGGTCAATGAAGCCAAAATCAAAGGAAATAGAGTTTGTGCAGTAGGTTCTACTGTAGCCAGAGCGTTTGAATGCAGCATCAGTACGGACCAATTGCTAAAACCTTTTGATGGCTGGGCCAGCAAGTTCATCTTCCCTCCCTATGATTTTGTCATTGCAGACAGTTTGATCACCAATTTCCACGAACCTGAAAGTGTTTTGCTCATGCAATCCACTGCTTTTGGAGGACATGATTTGATTATGCATGCATACAATGAAGCTGTGAAAGAAAAATACCGCTTCTTCTGCTACGGAGATGCGATGTTGATCTTAGGCTAAACATTGTGACCAAGACATTACTCTTTATCCCCCCACTGACCCAGTTGAATACGCCGTACCCCGCGACGGCCTATTTAACTGGGTTTTTACGTCAACAAGGTCTTACATCAAGACAGGGCGACCTGGGGTTGGATTTGGTTTTGTCGATGTTCAATGCCGTTGGTCTTTCTCAAATTTTTGACGAAATCGAAAAAGAAAATTTTTCGTTAACCCCGGAATTGAAAGGAATACTACTCAATCGAAATTTGTATCAAAACACTATCGATTCTGTTATTTCCTTTCTTCAAAACAAAAATTATACGCTTGGATACCGCATTGCCAAAGGCAATTATCTTCCACAAGGTTCACGATTCAATCAAATCAAAGACCTAGAATGGTTTTTCGGCAATATTGGGGTTCAAGATACCGCGCGATACAAGTGCACCATGTACTTGGAGGATTTGTCAGATTTGATTCAAGCTACCATTGGCCCGCAATTTGGCTTTTCAAAATATGCGGAGCGCATAGCGAGAACCGCAGTCTCCTTTGATCCTATTGAAAACGAATTAAAAAAAGAAACAGGCTATCTAGATCAACTTTTAATTGCCTGTGTCCAAAAATACTTTGATGAAGAGATCCCTGATTTTGTTGGATTCACCGTGCCTTTTGGTGGAAATCTTTATGGTGCATTAAAAGTGGGACAATGGATAAAACAGCATTATCCGCAAGTAAAAATCGCCATGGGTGGCGGGTATCCCAACACTGAGTTGCGTGAACTCTCTGATCCTCGGGTATTTCAGTATTTGGACTACATCACTTTGGATGATGGCGAAGGTCCTATTCTCAATCTGATTCAAAACATCCAAGTATCCGATTCAGCAAAAAAATTCAAAAGGACTTTTCATCTTGTAGATGGCCAAGTTGTATTTACAGACAACCTCATTGGTGGTGATTTTTTGCACCAGCAAAAACCCGCTCCATCATACAGTGGACTTAGATTGGATGAATACCTCTCCGTCATTGACATGCCCAATCCCATGCACCGTTTGTGGAATGATGGACGTTGGAACAAGATGACCGTGGCCCATGGATGCTATTGGAAAAAATGCAGCTTCTGTGATATCCATCTAGACTACATAGGAAGATATGACAAAGCCACTGCGGAGCATCTGGCCAATCAAATGGAAGAACTCATCGCTGAAACGGGAGAAACTGGCTTTCATTTTGTTGATGAGGCTGCACCGCCCGCTGCGCTGAGAGATTTGGCCATTGAAATCATTCGAAGAAAATTACAGGTTTCATGGTGGGCCAATATCCGCTTTGAAAAATCATTTGATGCTGACCTCTGCCAATTGCTCGCAGCCTCCGGTTGTATAGCTGTTACAGGTGGTTTAGAAGTAGCAAGCCCCCGTATTCTTGATTTGATAGACAAAGGAATTACAGTGGATCAGGTGGCCCGTGTAGGAAAGGCTTTCAGCGATGCTGGGATTTTGGTTCACGCCTATTTGATGTATGGTTTCCCCACACAAACCGCCCAAGAAACCATCGACTCACTAGAAGTAGTGCGTCAATTGTTTCAGAACAACCTTTTGCACTCCGGCCACTGGCATCAATTTGCCATGACTGTTCACAGTCCGGTGGGAAAGGATCCTGAAAAATACGGTGTCATAAGAACAGGACCTGAATTCAAAGGTTTTGCCAACAATGATTTGTACCACGAGGATCCCAAAGGAGCCAATCATGAAATGTTTTCCGATGGGTTAAAGAAAGCTTTGTACAATTACATGCACGGCATTGGCATTGATTTTCCCTTGAAAAAATTCTTCAGCTTCGCGATTCCCGAACCTTTGGTTCCCCGCACATTGATAGAGCGCAGCCTCAAGGCAACCCCACTGGATGAGGTTTCAAGACCCGGATTCCGTTTTTGTTTTCTACAAAATAATTTGATTCTTAAAAAACAAAATGGAGGCAACAAAGAGGTTGAAATCATTGGTAGCAAAGGAAAAGATACCATTGAGATTCCGATGCATGCCGCTCAATTCTTGGTAGAAAACCAAAATCAATTTCAATGGAACGCCCAAAATGAATGGGACTATACAACCACCATTGAAAAACTAGCATCGTTGTGTAAAAAGACAACAGATGAATTGGTTCAGCAAAAATGGTGGAAATCTTTGAGACGATACTTTATTGTCATAAAAGCCTAATTGCTCTCCAACTTCATTCTTCTCAACTCTCCCCACTTCAAGCGGTGCTCCTCTGATTTCTTTGGATTGGACTCAGGTATGCTTGCCCCGTAATAACGATAAAGCAAAAAATGTCCGCGCATGTCTTGATCATCCATCTTGACCA
>CANGVU010000228.1 GCA_947457325.1 Flavobacteriales bacterium
GCTACACACCTGTAGATTTGAAAACCCCTCCAGCAAAAGTTTTTGATTTTGCTGAAGAGAAGGCAACGTACCCAGGTGGTGAAGAAGCCATGTATGCTGAGTTGTTGAGCAACATCGTTTATCCAGAAATGGAGAAGACCAACCAAATCGAGGGAACAGTATATGTGAACTTTGTGGTTGAAGCAGATGGTTCCGTTTCCAACGTTACTGTGTTGCGTGGAGTAGAAGAAGGACCTGGTTTCAATAAAGCCGCAATTACTGCAGTGAACAAGTTGAAAAAGAAATTTGTTCCAGCCAAGATGAATGGTAATTCGGTTCGTCTCAGAATGACGATCCCGATGCGATTCTCTTTGAAATAATCTTAAAGGGGCGCAAGCCCCTTTTTTCATTTGTATTGCGCATACAATGTATCTTTGCACCGCATGTTGAAAGGAAAGCTAAACTTCTCTTCTATCTTGGCCATAATAACCATTGCAATGATGATGTTTATGTTGGTATTGGTACTTGCGACTCCACTGATGGATGATGTAGTAACAGGATGGTATCGGTATGCATTTGTAGTTGTAGTTTTATCTTACACCATCATCAGAGCCAGAAGACTAATTTTAAAAATGAAAGAATGAAGAATATTGTAGGAGTGGTTTTGATTTTAGTGGCAATGGGTTGTGGTAATTATGATCGCACCAAAGAATCTATCTCTGCTGGCAATTTGAAATTGGGTGTAGATGTCTCGTATCAATTGATGATGGAATCTCAGATTGAGGTTTTTGAAGAGTTCTATAGTAACGCTCATGTCAAAGCACAATATTTGCCTGAAACAGAAGTCATCAATTTGTTGTTGAAAGACAGCATTCAAGCTGCAGTTATCAATAGAAGATTGACCGATGAGGAATTGAAAATGTTTGAAGCCAAAAAGCGCTTTCCAGAAATGGTTAGAATTGCTGTAGATGGTGTTGCTTTTATCATTCATCCCTCCAATAAGGACACTGTGTTAACCACCGATCAAGTAAAGTCCATCATGACTGGTGAGGTTAAAAATTGGTCAGCCTTGAAAGGGAAGAATGCCCCCATTAATGTTGTATTGGACAACAAAGCATCTTGCAATGCGCGATTTATACGCGAAGAGTTTTTGCGCAACGCGCCTATTCCAGAAAACTTTTTTGCTACAGAAAGCAATGAAGAGGTTATCGAATATGTGGCAAAGCATCCCGAAGCAATCGGCGTAATAAGCGTGTCGTGGATTAGCGACCGAGATGATTCTACATCCCTGTCTTTCCTCAAGAAAATTAATGTTGTTGGTGTTATAAATGACAACAATCAAAAGCAAGCAAAGTATGCGCGGAAACCTTACCAAGCGTATATTTTTGATCAGTCTTATCCATACCGCAGGGATGTATATGCAATAAGAACTGGTTTAAAAGAAACCCTTGGCACAGGCTTTGTTTCTCACCTTGCAGGAGAGAAGGGCCAGTTGATCATTCACAAGATGGGAATGGTGGCGGCCAAGGCTCCCGTTAGAACAATTAAAATCAAACAATAAGTGTTATGAATTACAGGATCAAGTTGGGTACGATGATGGCGGTGTTGTTCGCCATGGTTGTGAAAATGAATGCGCAGACCATAGAGTCAGCAGCGTTATTGAAGCGCAATGAGCAATTTGAAAAGGCTTCAAGTGAGTACGGAAAATTGATTGGATTTGGCAATGCAGCAATGGGCAGACAAGAGCCTGAGGCAGCAATGAAGTTGTCTACTATTTACTATCAAACGGGAGATAACTACATGAAATGGGCTTTATCAGAATCTGAGAATGCCTCATTGGTGTTGGAGAAAATGGATAGCGCCATGATGATGTTTGAGAAAGGAGTTCGCATTATGGACGGAAACCCTATGAACCATATTGGTGCTGCTGGAGTGTTGGGTTGGAAAAAAGATGTTGTTGGTATGGATACCAAATTGACATATGCCAACACACAAGCTTTGGACAAAAAATTGAAATTGACCAAAGAGCTGACGCAAGAAGCGCTTTTAGGAGTTGCATCTACTTATAGTTCATATGGAAGAAAGGAAGATTTGGCTAAAGCCAACTTGGCGCTGAACGAAGTGTTGAAGCGCAATCCAAAGAACCGCGATTTGTTTGTGGTTTGGGGAGATTATGAGGATGCTGCACGCAAGTATGCATCAGGTATCGAGGCCAGCAATTTGAGTAAGGCCATTGAGCAATACAATAAGGCCATGGCCATAGATCCAATGAATGTGACTGCTGTTTTAAAGAAAGGGATATTGTACAAGCAAGTAGAGAACTGGGACAAGGCCTTGGAGTTTTACAATGAAGCCATCAAGATTGAGCCCAACTTTGCTCCTGCTTATCGTGAAAAAGCGGAGTTGTTGAAGTCAGCGCAACGCTTTAGTCAGGCTGTTGAAGCTTATGAGTCTTATTTGAAATTGAACAACAGTTGCAGTGCTTCTCAGCGTTATGCCACATTCTTGTTTTTGGCAAAAGATTTTGCAAAGGCCATGGCCGAGTTGGAGCGTACATTGCCTTGCAATCCCAACAACTCGGTTATGTATCGCGTATTGGCTTACACTTGTTTGGAAACGGGTGATTACTCCAAAGGTTTGGCGAATATTGATGCGTTCTTTTCAAAGGTTCAGGATGTAAAGTATATCACAGGAGCGGACTATGCGGTAAAAGGAAAGTTGTTGAACGCTTTGGGCCAAGATAGTTTGGGTGTTGTTATGATTACCAAAGGAATGGAATTGGATACGGCATATAAGTCAGGTTATGACGAAATCATTGAGCTTTATAAGAAGGTCAAGAAGTTTGACAAAGTAGCCATGTGGTCTGAAAAGAAGATCAAGCGTTTGGGCGGTAAGCCATTGGATTATTTCAACTGGGCGCAGAACTTGTATTTGTCTAAAAATTACATGAGAGCAGATTCTGTTTTTGCTACAGTGGAAGAGCAGTATTTTGAGGCTACATTGATGCGTGCCAAGGCCAACAATCGCATGGAAGTGGCAGATGATTTTAAAGGCCTAGGTAAGCCACATTTTGAAAGGTACATCACCCGTATTGCAGAAGCGGAATTGAATATCCCAGGAACCATAGAGAAGAGCAAGAAAGGTCTTGCTGAAGCTTATGATTATTTGGGAGTGTTTTATGCAAGAAACAATGATGACGGTTGTGCTAAAGCAGCTTGGAG
The DNA here is from genome assembly GCA_947457325.1 of Flavobacteriales bacterium. Taxonomy (GTDB): domain Bacteria; phylum Bacteroidota; class Bacteroidia; order Flavobacteriales_D; family Sanyastnellaceae; genus CAMCTV01. Next base: position 3,201 of record CANGVU010000228.1, read on the forward strand.
CATTGTGTTAACATTGGATGGAGCGCACAAGCGCGCCAATGAGATGTTGGCGGAGAAAGAGATGCAGGCAGCGGATGCTACAGTTTGCTCGGTATTGCCTTCTTTGACTGCAAAGAAAAAAGAAGAGGTTGCTCCTCAGGAGGCTCCAAAAGAGTAATGCATGATATTTGATTGATTAAAAAAGGCCACTGAAAAGTGGCCTTTTTTGTTGAATTCATTTTCAGAATTGAAGACGATACTCTAAAGAAAAGTCAAATAGAGTTATTCATTTGCCTCGTGTTTTATTCTCCATTTAAATTTTAAATAGTCTTGTATTAGGTAGTACAGACCCAATGGAAGAATGAAAAAAATTAAAAAATTGCTTTCAAATGCATTTTTGAAGTCAAGTTTGATCAAGTTGATGAATGCCGTAGTTAATCCGCATCCGGGACATGTGATGCCAAATATTGATTTCCATAAGCAGGGAATACAAACGTCAA
>CANGVU010000229.1 GCA_947457325.1 Flavobacteriales bacterium
CAACAATTATTAAGTGTGTTCTTTTCCAATTTGTCATTTGATACTACCAAGGGAGTGTTGATTGCATTGGTTGCGTTATTGTTGGTTCAAGGTGTTTTCTCTTTCATTCGGGTCTATCTATTTGCCTACGTAACAGAGAATGCAATGCTTGAATTGCGCAGTGCGGCCTACAAAAAAATGATTTCCAAGTCGATGGATTTTTATCACAATTCTAAAGTTGGCGATTTGGTGACGCGTATTTCCAGTGACGTTTCAACGGTTCAAGAAACCTTGACCATTACGTTGGCTGAGTTTATTCGTCAAACTGTAATCATCGTATTTGGTGTTGGCTGTTTGGTGGCTTTCTCATGGGAGCTCACTTTGGTCATGTTGAGCTCTTTACCTGTGATTATGATTGTTATGGTATTTTTTGGGAAGTTCATTAAACGTCTTGGAAAAGAAACACAGGATAAGGTTGCGGAGTCTGGAAACATTGTCAATGAGTCATTGATGGGTATTGTCAATGTGAAGAGTTATGCCAATGAATGGTTGGAGTGGAAGAAGTTCAGAACAAGTGTGGAGAACATCAAGGCCTTCGGAATGAAAGGAGCCATTTGGAGAGGGATGTTTGGAACCTTTATTATTATTTTCTTGTTTGGCGCATTGGGTTTGGTAATAGGTTGGGGTTCATACTTGCATCAGAAGGGTGAATTACCCGCAGAGGTTTTACCCCAATTTATCATGTTGACGGGATTAATAGCTGGATCTATTGGAGGTTTGGCCGCGCAATTGGGCACGCTCCAGCGCGGGATCGGTGTCATTGAAACCATCATGAAGCTCATAGACTCAGAAGATGAAGGTGTTTCTTTTGATGAGCCCCAATCAGAAAATCAAGTATTGAATACTGCTTTATCATTTGAAAATGTTGTATTTTATTACCCTACTCGTCCTGATGTTACGGTTTTGAAATCAGTGAGTTTTCAATTGAATGCAGGAGAGAAATTGGCTTTGGTTGGACAAAGCGGTTCAGGTAAATCAACCATTGCGGCATTGATTCTGCGATTTTTTGATCCCAAAGAGGGTCAAATAAAATGGGGAGATCAATTGGCCACCGATTTAGACAAATCTTTTATAAGAAGTCAAATGGCCTTTGTTCCCCAAGAGGTTATTTTGTTTGGGGGAACCATAAGAGAGAATATTCTTTACGGAAACCCACATGCTGACGAAGAAACTTTGAATCAAGTTGTTAAAGATGCCAATGTTTTGGAATTTATTACTCAGTTTCCAGAAGGTCTAGATACATTAGTAGGTGAGCGTGGCGTCCAATTGTCTGGAGGTCAGAGACAACGTATTGCCATTGCTCGCGCCATGATTAGAAATCCCAAAGTACTTATCTTAGACGAAGCCACAAGCGCTTTGGATACAGGAAGTGAACGTCAAGTGCAAGAGGCTTTGGATCGTTTGATGAAAGGCCGAACCAGTATTGTTATTGCTCATCGATTGTCAACGGTCAAGGATTGTGATCAAGTCTTGGTGTTGGAAAAAGGAGAATTGAAGGAAATGGGTCATCCCAGCCAACTTTTACAGGATCCTAATTCTCTTTATGGAAAAATGCTCAACATGCAGCATTTGTTAAATCACTAATTTGTTTTATATGTCAAAGTCACAATATCCATTATCAAAACAATCATGGTTGTATTCATTGGTTTACCCTTGGGTTTCCAATGGATTGGAATTGTTCTTTGATGGGTTCCATGTCAAAGGCCTGGAGAATTTTCCAAAATCTGGCCCTATTATGTTGGTGGCCAATCATCAAAATGCGATGATTGACCCATTGATTTGCTGCCGCGTTGTCCCCCATCAGTTGCATTGGTTAACGCGTTCTGATGTTTTTAAAAGTCCTACCGTAGCTCAATTGTTGTATCGTTTTAACATGTTGCCGATCTACAGGGAAAAAGATAAAATTGCTGACCAGTCGCAACGCAATGAAGCTGTATTTGAAGTATGCAGAACACGTTTATCAAAAGGCGCTGTAGTAAGCATGTTTCCTGAGGGGAGTCACCGAGGAAAGAAACAACTAATGGTCCCGTTGAAAAAGGGTTTTGCGCGCTTAGCATTTTCTTCCATTGAGCGCGATCCCAAACTTATGGATCTGAAGATTGTTCCAATGGGTTTGGATTACAGTGATTTCTATCAAAAACATCCAAGGTTGATTTTGGAAGTGGGTCAACCCATTGCATTGAAAGATTTTTGGGCTGATTACCAAGAAGACAACAATAAGGCCATCAATAACCTGATCAAAACGGTTCACCAATCCCTGTCCAATTTGATGGTGGATATCAAAGAAGAAGAAGATTACACCGTCCTTGAAGAAATGGCTCCTGCTTTTGATAAATTAAGACATGAAGAGGTAGTTGATGGTTGGCAGCATTATCGAGATTTCTGCAACAATTACCATGAAGTGGAGGAATCTGAGAAGAATGAAATTCGTACCTATCACCAAAAAGTAACGGCTTTGAATTTGACCGTCAAAGAGACAGAAATGTTTTTTAAAGTTCGAATGAAGGATTGGTTTTTTTGGCTCGTTGAATTTGTTCCAGGGCGATTGGGGCGTTTGCTTTATGGACCATTGTCATTCTTTATTGAGAATTTTATCAAGAAGAATGTCCAAGATGAGTTGTTTTATAATTCAATTCGTTATGCTTTTTTTACGTTCTTGTCTCCTTTTTACACGCTGATGTTGTGGGGTGTTTCCCTTGCTTTATTGCCTATTGCGGGTCTTATGAATCAACTGATGCTATTGGCTGTTTTGATTTCTCTGGGACTTTTCTCAATTTCCTGGTCCAGGTACAATTTGAAGATTGCAGCGGTATTTAAAGTAAATCGCGTAAAGAAGAATCATGCTGAGCAATGGAATGAATTGGTATCAATAAGAAACAATTGGAGGAAGAGATATGAAAAATAATGTTTCACGAGTAAATGGCATGCAGCACATCGGCCTAGCGGTGAGCGACATGGACAAGTTTTTGCCCTTGTATAGAAAGTTGTTTGGTTTGGACATTCCGTTTTTTGATTCAGTGCAACCAGCACCGTTAATGGATGTTTATACCCATCAAAAAACCATCACCAAGCGTGCAAGTATGGTGTTGAATCTGCAGGGAGGCTGTGCCATTGAAGTTATTCAACCTACTTCCTTTAAAGCCAGGCCCAATTTAAATGCCTTTGAACTGGGTGATATCGGAATCAATTTTATTCACTTTAAATCCAGAGATGTACACCGCGCGCATGCGCATGCCAAAGAGTTGGTTAACCATGTTGAAGACGTTCATTCAAGACCAGATGATCGACCTGCTTTTTACTTGCAGGATCCCGATACCAATTGGTTTCAGATTACCGCTGATGATCGATGGTATACCAACAGCGGACATCCTGTAGGTGGTGTAATGGGTTGTGCCATTGGTGTGAGCGACATCAGCCAATCAATGAAGCTTTATGCAGATATTTTGGGTTTTGATAAAGTGGTATATGATACAACGGGAGTTTTTGAAGAATGGAAAAAATTACCCGGTGGAAATGCTACTTTCAGGCGTGTTCTTTTAACTCCTAGTCAACCAACAGGTGGCGGCTTTGCCAAAGTTACGGGCAACAATCAAATTGAATTG
>CANGVU010000230.1 GCA_947457325.1 Flavobacteriales bacterium
AGGCAACTTCCGTGATTGGAAAGAAAAAATGATTCCTCAATTGATGCAGCGCCTGTGATTAGCACTTTAGACAAATTTGTCATCAAAAAATTCATGAGCACATTTCTGTTCATGATTTTGGCATTTGTTATCATTGCGGTCATCTTTGATGTATCAGAGAACATTGACGATTTCTTACAATCCAAAGCTTCGTTTTGGGAAATTGTATTATACTACTATGTCAATTTTTGCTTCTATTTTGGCAATCTACTTTCTTCTTTTATCATCTTTCTCACAGTCATTTGGTTCACCAGTAAAATGGCCCAACAGAGTGAAATTATTGCCGTATTGTGCGGTGGCATTTCATACAATAGATTATTGAAACCTTTTCTGATGGCTGCATCAGCAATGGTAGTGCTTTCTTTATTGCTCAGTCACTTCATCGTTCCATGGGCCAATAGAACACGTTATGACTTTGAATTGGCCTTTATTAAAAAAGCTTTGACCGTAAGTGAAACCAACCTCCACCGTGAAGTTGAGCCAGCAATCATTGCTTATTTCTATAGGGTAAATGCAGAAAAAAGCAGTGGATCGCAGTTTGCTCTAGAAAAATGGGAGAATGGTAAACTAACGCAAAAGATTACCGCCCTAGGCGCCAGCACTCAACCCAATTCAACACAATGGAGCTTAGAGCGTCCATTGATTCGCGAGTGGGATAAAAATGGAAAAGAATCCGTCATTTTTAAAAGTAAACTGGATACCATTCTTCCAATGACCATCGAAGATTTTGCACTAAGAGCTGAAATCATGAGTACCATGACATCACCTGAGTTGCTCACTTTTATTGATGAACAACGTTTGAGTGGATCGGGTAGGGTAGCTGAGTTTGAAGTGGAGTTTCACACAAGAACATCCAACGCTTTTGCGATACTTATTCTCACGTTTATTGCGGTTACTATTGCCTCAAGGAAAATCAGAGGTGGAACAGGTGTTCACCTTCTATTGGCTGTAGTGATTGGTTTCATTTATGTTTTCATCAGTAAAGTCGCAGCTGTAGCTGCAATGAAAGTGGGGATACATGTGATATTAGCTGTTTGGATACCCAACCTTCTCTTCTCGTTGATATCCTTATGGCTATACAGAAAGGCCCAGAAATAAGGGGAATAGAAATTCTTTTTTTTTTTTAATTCAACAGGCAACCATGCTTTTTTAATGCGTCATCATTATATAAAAACAAAACCCGGACGTTTCCGGGTTATGCTTTACCTTAACTAAAGACTCTTTAAACCTATGAAAAACCCCTCTCGGGAGAGTCAAGGCGGCAAATTTATATCTTAATTCAACAACGAGAAATTTTATTTATGTTAATTTATTGACGCGTCTCCGTTAATAATGAAATTTAAAAAATGAGTTTTCGAAGTTTTTCGCTTTTAATAAATAAATCCCAGAAGGCATTTTAGGCAAAGTAATCATTGCAATTTTTTCGTCAATTGTATAGTGCTTAATCTGTTGCCCATTCAGTTGGTACAAGTCGAATTCCAAACTTTGACTGCCATTATTATGAATCGAAATGGTATCATGTGAAACCCGTTTAAAGCTCACTTGCGTATTGTGCGTTTCAATTTCAGTTGGAGTCTCTATATAGGCCTCCCAATACTGAGAATCATATTCACCGCATTGATAGGCTACCATTGTAATTCCATATAGGCCAGGTTGACCATAAGTGTGCGTAAATGATGATGCATTGTATACTGTTCCATCTCCTACATACCAGTAAATGGAATCACAATTAACGCAATCTGATTCCACGACTATGGAAAATCCAACGGTATCTAAAACAGTAGTGACTTGAAATGCATATGCCCCAATATTCCATTCAGCCCAATCTCCAACTACAATGTTATTCACCGCTTCTTTTGCAATGGCAACTTCTTCTGATGTTAAACCTGCTGTGAAAGTAACCGCATCGGGAGATTCTTGAAACAAAGTTGCATAAAAACACAAGGCACCAACATAGCTTCCGAACAGTGATGGATGTGAACCATCCGCACTGTACAAATTGTTGTTGGGGTAATTTGTTCTGATGTACCGCCAGCATGCTCCTACTGCACTAACCACTGCATTGTTATCATCAGCCATCATTTGATATCGCAATCGCAGCAAACTGTCCATCCCTTCATATGTGCAAACAGGAGGCCAATTGGGGCAATTAGAAGCATCTCCATTTTGTCTTCCCCAAGTTTGATAGAAAACAGTCTCCCCACAACGAGAATACTTTTCTATGCTATCGTTCAATTGTGCGGCATAAGGAAAACACTGCGTCTCAACCTGCCCAATGGGGAAACTGGGTGTCTGGCTTTGCTCTTGTAATACAACATAATCCCAGTCTCCCTGTTGTATCAATGCCATTGAACTGGCATTGGAAACGTGCTGAGCAAATGTATATCCGCCGGGTGTATTGCTTGATGCTACAACAACTTTCCCAGCAGAAGCCGCGCACTGTTGCACCAACGATGGAAGATTATTGACTGCCGTGTAACTGTTACCTAAAAAACATACACGCAAGGTATCTTGAGCCAAAATCGGCATGGACAATACAATCATCACGAACACAAAACTGATCTTTTTCATATCTTTTATATTACTTTACAAATCTAATGTTTTAACCACGTTATCACTTAGTTTTGCTCAATGAAAAAAGCATTGGTAATAATCATTATTTTACTCGCTGGAGCAATGACCTATGGTTTGTACTTATGGAACAAGCCCGCTAAGTCAGCTGTCTCAGAAGAAGTTTTCGCAACCACAGATGCGACAAGCATTTATCAAGAGTTTTACAATAACCCAGAGGAATCTGCTAAAAAATACCTCAACAAGAATTTACAAATCAACGGTATTGTAGAATCATTCTCCCAAGATTCAACAGGATCCAAATGTGTTATGGCAACGGGATCAACGGACATGGGTGTTGTTTCTATATCATTCCTTGAAAACACCTCAACTTTGCAAGTTGGGCAAAACATTGTCATCAGAGGTCTTTGTGCAGGATATCTTGCTGATGATTTGTTGGGAGGAAATCTTCAACTCAATCAAGCCGTTTTGGTACAATAATTGGCTATCAGAAACAAACATAACTAGATGAAAAAAATAATCCTAGCTTCGTTGTTATTAATAACAACATCTGCTTTTTCTCAAAAGTATGCAACAAGAACCGGTTTCCTCGGATTCTATTCAAAAACCAATATAGAAGACATCAAAGCCAATAACAACAACGTTAGTTATGTTATTGATTGGGCTACTGGGGATATTCAAGTTTCAGCTCTGCAAACCAATTTCAAATTTGAAAAGGCATTAATGGAAGAGCATTACAACGAAAACTATGTGGAAAGCGCTAAGTTCCCAAAAGCTACTTTCAAAGGTAAAATAGAAAATGTTGCTTCGGTAAACATCAAAAAAGATGGTGTTTATAAAACAAAAATTTCAGGAAATCTTGATATTCATGGAGTAAGCAAGGCATACAGTTCAGAGGTTTCATTCAAAGTGACCGGTGGAAAGATTAATGCTGAAACCAAGTTCAAAGTGAAATGTGCAGATCACAACATTAAAATTGAAGCCAATTTGAAAAACAACATTTCCGAGTCTATTGAAGTAACAGCAAAGG
>CANGVU010000231.1 GCA_947457325.1 Flavobacteriales bacterium
AAAAAAGAATCCTGATGGACGCAGACACATTGTATCCGCTTGGAATCCTTCATTTATCGACCAGATGGCGTTACCTCCCTGTCATTGTTTGTTTCAATTTTATGTAGCAGAGGGTAAATTAAGTTGTCAATTATACCAACGCAGTGCAGATACATTTTTGGGGGTTCCGTTTAACATTGCTTCTTATGCATTGTTGACCATGATGATGGCTCAGGTTTGTGGTTATGAACCTGGAGAGTTTGTCTGGACAGGTGGTGATGTTCATTTGTATAGCAACCACGTTGAACAAGCGCAATTGCAATTATCAAGGGATTTTAGACCATTGCCTCAGATGAAAATGAATCCAGAGGTCAAAAATATTTTTGACTTTAAGTACGAGGATTTTTCGTTGGAGAATTACGATCCACATCCACACATTAAAGCTGCTGTTGCTGTCTAATGAAAACGCCTATTGTAAGCATCATTGTAGCCATGTCAGCCAATAGAGGCATTGGCAGAAACAATGATTTGATGTGGCATTTGCCAGATGACATGAAGTTTTTCAAGGATAAAACTTTTGGTCATCCAGTCATTATGGGCAGGAAAAATTACGAGAGTATTCCAGAGAAATACAGACCGTTCAAGAATAGATTGAATATTGTGATTAGCAGTCAGGCCAATTACAACGCGCCAGATTGTATTTTGGTACAAAATCTAAGCGATGCTTTGATTGCCGCAAAAGAGAATGAGGAGAATGAAGTATTTGTGATAGGGGGAGGTCAAGTATACAAGGAAGCACTGGAAATGGGAATTGTAGACAGAATGTACATCACAGAAGTGGATGCGGTTTTTTCAGATGCTGAAGTTTTTTTTCCTGATTTTGATGAGAATCGTTGGGAGAAAATAGAATTGACAAGCAAGGAAAAAGATGAGAAACATCTATTCCCTTTTGTTGTCTATGAATACAACAGGAAGTTTTAGCCTCTGGCCCCAATATAGGCCATTAAACCAACACCCGTTAGTAAAGCGTTTTCATCAATATCAAAACAATTGTTGTGAACAGGAGCGTTAAAGCTTTTTCCATCCGGACTGGTCGTTCCCAATCGATAAAAACAACTGGGGTATTTCTGAGCAAAGTAGGCAAAGTCTTCAGCCGTTGTTCTTAAAGACAAATCAACAACGTTTTCTTTTCCCAACAATTCTTCGGCTAAAGATTTGGCCAAAGCTGTTTTTTCTGGGTGATTATATAATGCAGGATAACCCACATGAATGTCAACATTAATTTTGGTTCCTGTAGTTTGTTCAATGCCTTTTGCAATGTCATGGATTTGTTGATGGGCTTGGTATCTCCAATTTTCATCAAACGTTCTAAATGTGCCGGCCATGGTTACTTCATCAGGAATGATGTTGGTAGCACCTAGCCCTTGAATTTTTCCAATGGTTAAGACCGTTGGCGTAGCGGGCTCTGCACGTCTACTGGGGATGGTTTGCAATGCCATAATGAGTTGCGCCGAAGCAACAATGGGGTCAATGCACTGATTGGGTTTTGCACCATGACCACCTTTCCCTTTCACGGTGATGTAAATTTCATCCGTGCTGGCCATGTACCATTCTGATTTGAACCCTACTTTTCCCGCAGGCAATTCTGGGTAAACATGCTGACCATAGATAGCATTGGGTTGGTGATCATTGAAAATACCAGCTTTGATCATTTCATTTGCACCGCCGGGTAAAATTTCCTCGCCGGGTTGAAATATGATTTGAACAGTTCCTTCCCATTGGTCTTTCAGTTGGTTCAATACAATGGCCGCTCCAAGCACACATGTTGTGTGCACATCATGACCGCAAGCGTGCATAACACCATCTGTTTTGCTTTTGTAATCCACGTTGTTTTTTTCCAAAATGGGCAGGGCGTCCATGTCTCCACGTAAGCTGATGAAGCGACTCTCAGGGTTTTTACCTTGAATAATGGCTGTGATGCCTGTTTTTACCCAGCCATCAGTGAATGAGATTCCAGCTTCTTGAAGTTGTTTTTTAATGAAACCAGAGGTTTCAAATTCTTGGAATGACAATTCGGGATTGGCGTGCAAATGTCTTCTAAAAGATCGCCATTTCTCTAATTGCTCAGCCGTGTTTTTTTGAATGGATGAAAGGATGGACATGGAATTAATCTTTACAAGGGGTTTGTGTGTTTACACCAATTCGTTGGATGTGTTGAATGTAGGCGGTTGAATCTTTGAGCAAGACTTCAACGCCAATCAAGTCGTTTTCTAGATAATAGGTTTTGTCTTCTCCTTTGGTTTGGCTTTTTTCAAAATTAACGGAGCCGTCATTCAAAACTGATTTCCATTCACTTTCGGTAATGGCAAAGAAATTTGCTTCACATTTTGCTTTTGTGCTGATGGTTTGATGTCTGGATAGAATATTACCACGAATTTGTTTTCCGGGAAGCCACCCTAGCCAATCGTAATTGGGGAACATGACATAGACCAAAAGGCAACCAATGGTAACCCCGATGAGGAATCTAAAAAGGCGTTGACTGAATTTCACGAAGCAAAGATGCGTTTTTTTTGACTAAAAACAATTAACCAAGCACCGTGGATGGATTCCGTGAAAATACCGAGTTAAAAAAGGTGAATTCAGTAGATATTTGAAAAATGGGAATGAATGCCAAAATGAAGATCGCGGTTGTTTGCGGAGGATACAGTGGAGAATCCGTTGTATCCATGCGCAGTGCGTCTATGGTGATGGCCAATATTGACCGAGACAAGTATTCGCCCACACAAGTGGTCATTGAAAGACATCGTTGGTATGCGCTATCTGAGCAAGGAGAAGAGTTGTTGTTGGACAAGAATGATTTTTCAGTTACTATAGGAACGGATAAAGTAACTTTTGATGGCGTTTTTATCATCGTTCATGGTGCTCCAGGTGAGAATGGCTTGTTGCAAGGTTATTTTGAATTGATTGGATTGCCCTATACAACCGGAGATGTTCTAAACATGTCTTTGACCTTTAATAAGAAAGCGACAACCGACGCCTTGCATCAATTGGGTTATCAGGTGGCCAATAGTGTCATTATAGGAAGAGGGGATCAAATAGGTGTTGATGAAATATTGCAAAAGGTTGGACTGCCTTGCTTTGTGAAGCCCAACAACGGCGGTTCTTCATTGGGGACATCCAAGGTCAAAGAGCAATCTGAGTTGGTTGATGCTATTCAAAGGGCTTTAGCAGTGGATGCCCAGGCTATAATAGAGCGATTTGTTAGTGGGACAGAAGTGACTTGTGGCGTTATTCAATGGCAAGGGAAGTTGAAAGCATTGCCATTGACGGAAATAGTCACAGCCAATGAGTTTTTTGATTTTGAAGCCAAATACAACGGAGAGTCAGAGGAAATCACACCAGCAAGGGTGGATTCAGAAATTTTTGCGCATGTTCAGCAATTGGCGGCTGACATTTACCGTGATTTAAATTGCAAGGGAATGATAAGGGTGGATTTTATTATTCAGGAAAACGTACCATTTATTATTGAGGTGAATACCGTACCTGGTTTTTCTGAAGCATCCATCATTCCTCAGCAGGCATCAGCAGTTGGAATTGACAAGAAGTCGTTGATTTCAGCGGTGATTGAGGGGAGTTTTTAAAAGCTAAA
>CANGVU010000232.1 GCA_947457325.1 Flavobacteriales bacterium
TATTCCTGCCAATGCTCAATATTCTACCTACTCTCAGGCAGACAATGGTTTGTTTTACAATCAACAACCCATCATCTTCCCTACACAACGCGGAAATGCTGATTTGAGATGGGAAACCACCACCAATTCATCATTTGCCATTGAAATGGGATTTTGGCAAGATCGCTTAAGTGTAACGCTTGAAGGCTATAGAAAATACAGTCGTGATGTACTCATGAATGTTAGTTTGCCTGCCTCCACCGGTTTCAGCAATTTCTGGGACAATGTAGCAGAAGTGAAGAACCAAGGATTGGAATTGACCACGACAGTAAACTGGTTCAAAGACCGCAAATTGTCTTGGAAAACAACTGCCAACTTCTCTTACAACTACAATGAGTTGGTAAGCATCGGAAACTATACACCAGATGCCGTGAGCGGAGGAACCAATGACTCACGTGTCATTGTAGGCAAGCCAATAGGCTCATTCTATTTGGTAGAGTTTTCACATATCGACCCGGCCAATGGTAAACCGGTGTATTTGGACTTGGAAGGAGATGAAACTTATGACTATGACAACAGCATCAGAAAATTTGTTGGTAGCGGATTGCCCAAAATGTACGGTGGATTCACCAACACTTGGACCTTCAGAAACATTACCCTTTCAGCTTTGTGCACTTATAGTTTAGGAGCTAAAATCTTCGATTCTTCTGCCAAACGCCAATTGGGTGTTGTAACAGGTTGGAACATGAGAGATGAGATTTTGGATCGTTGGCAAAATCCTGGTGATGAAACCACCTATGGCGCGCTGACTTTGAACGAAACCAATTATGGTCTTCCAACCGGTTTCCCATGGTGGAACACCTCCTTGTTCATGTACAATGCAGACTTCTTGCGATTGAGAAACCTTTCATTGGATTTCAATGTGGACAAAGAGATTGTTGAGCGCATGAAATTGAAGTCATTGAGCTGGGGATTCTTTGTTACCAATGTTTTCACAATCACCAACTTCCCTGGATTGGATCCTGAAATTGTTCGTGACTTTGAAAACGCTCAGGATAGAAACTTGAGTCCCAATGTCACTTACCTCACCCCAATGCAAGAGCGCAGCTTTAACCTGCGTTTATCCGCTAACTTCTAATTGAAATTGAACATGAAAAAATATATCATCATTGCTGCATCCATCGCCACTTTGGGATTGGTGTCATGCGAAAAAATGTTGAACTATCCTCCCAACGGAGCCATCCTTGCGGAAGATGCTTTAAAGACACCTGCAGATGCGCAGAAATTATTGAACAGTTGCTATGATGTAATGGCCAATGTCTTTGACGGCTCCTATCAAAATTTGGCAGAACTCTTAAGCAACAATTTGGCAACGCCCAATGGATTGGACTTTCAAGCGGTATATAACAAAGAAACCAACTTCTTTACACCTACGACAAATGGTGTTTACGCCGATTTGTATTATGCCATTTACCGATGCAACTCCCTGCTTGAGAACTTTGATTTAATCGAAGGTTTATCAGATGCTGATCGTTCAAGAATGGAAGCTGAAGCACGCTTTATCCGTGCTTTCTGTCATTGGCATGTAGTAAAGATTTGGGCGCAGCCATACGGCTACACTTCAGACAACAGCCATTTGGGTATTGTTATCCGTGACAAAGCCTCCAACGAGCCACTAGCGAGAAACACCGTTGCCGAAGTTTACAACTTCATTGTTACAGAGATGGAAATTGCTGCTAATACACTGCCTTCATCCAATGGGAATTATGCTTCTGCTAACGCTGCCAAAGCAGCTCTCGCCATGATTTATTTCCAAATGCGCGATTACAACAAAGCCATTCAATACAGCGATGAAGTGATAAACGCCAACAACTTTGAGCAATACTCTATTGATCGCTTCCCCACTTTAAGTGAGTATACCATTCGATTGAACAATAATGCCAATACAAAATGGAATGGCGCTACTTTTTCTATTCATGGCAACGGAGGTATTCTAGGAAGTTTTAATAATGCCTCAGGAGACACCATTTCCACTGAAGTATCTTTCAATCTCGTAAGCGGCGTTTCCTATGAACTAATTTGTGATGCATTGCCCAATGGTAAAAATACAAACATCAGTTTTGATATTTTGAACCCTGGTGCTGAAGTAGTTTATTCCTTCGGAGGTCCATTGAACAATGCTGGCCAAGTTCTTGCCACATTAATTGCTGAGACCGGCGGTGTACCCGCTTTAACAGCCTCTAACAACAAAGAATCCATCTTTAAAATTGTCAGCTTCAGTAATGATGTAAGAACGGATGATTTCATTGGAAATTACAACGCTTCTGGTGTTTTACCACCCAATTTAACCTTGTGGAGTGATGCTTCTTATGCCTCCAGCAATGAATTGGAAGTACCTTTTGTACAATTGATCAATCAAAACAGCGCCGACAAAAGAAAAGCTTGGATGTCAACCAGCGGATCACAAATCACCCTGACCAAATACCAAGACAAAGTAGCATTCAATATTCCGTTGATGTATCAAACGGAAATGATGTTGATACGTGCGGAGGCCATTGCCTATGCGCAAACAGGAAGACTCAACGAAGCCATCGCTGACATCAACGCCATTCGCGCCAGGGCATATACGCAGAACAATGCCTTGCCAAACAATGCAACGGCCAATGACGTGAAGTCGGCGGCTAGAAGAGAATACCGCTTAGAAACCATTGGTGAAGGAAAATGGTTGGATCAATTCCGCCGCGTTGCCGTAGAAAGCAATACATCTTTAAAAATTAGAACTGCCCCATGGAACTGCCCAGGTATGGCTTTGCAATTTCCAAACAATGAGTTCACCAGCGCTTTGTTTGTAGGTAACCCAGAAGGTGGTTGTAACTAATAACATTCAAATACATGAAAAATAAATTCATCATATACGCTGCATTAGCCATAAGCTTTGCAGCATGTAAGCCAGAAATCAAAGGTGACCTTGGCGAACTCACCAACAAAGAAGTTGGAATGGATGGTACTTGGGAATTGTCCAAGTTCACCATACAAGATCCCAACAGCCCTATTTTGGAACAACGCGATTTCACCAGTTTTTACACAGGAGAGAACATCACGCCAATGACCATTCATTTTGATGCTGCAGCGCATGAATACCATGTAGACATTGAAAAAGGAAGAAATTTCTTTGGCGATCAAGGGACATGGTTTTTGGATGATGTTATTGCACCTTCTACCTTGTATTTGGTCAGCAGCAATGACACCACTGAAATCGCATTGGGCTCAATGGTCACTGCCAACAGCAGTGAAATGAATCTTTCAATCAATAGGGTTTGTTCAAGCGGATTCAAAAACGTTACCTACAAGTTTAATTTGACACGCAAATAAGATGAAAAAAATATTGTCTTTTGTTACAATGATGGTCTTGACCTACTCAGCATGGTCACAAGCAGCTTTTGTTCTTCCATCACCTACCAATGCCAATGACTCAGTAACCATCTATATTGATGTCAGCAAATCCACATCCAACGGTCTGAAGCACATGCTTGAAGCCCATCCAGAAGTTAAGGATGAAGTATACATGTGGACTTGGAGTCCTGCAGGTCCAGCCTGCGGAAACGGCGAATGGGGAAACTCCAACGATTGTATGAAA
>CANGVU010000233.1 GCA_947457325.1 Flavobacteriales bacterium
ACTCTTTTTATTATTGACATTAGCACTTGAACAGAGCGCGGTGGATCAGTTTAAATACGATTATGGTTTCAGATTTGGCGGTGCCAATTATCTAGGAGACATCGGAGGTAAAAACTTACCTAGAAGAGATTTGATAGTGGACATGCATTTGCCCAGCACTAGGTGGGCTGTGGGAGGATTTGTTAGAAAACGAAAGAGTAAGAAATTGGCATTTGCCGGCACCTTTGACTACATCAGAATTCAAGGAACTGATCAGCTTACCACTTATTTTCCAAGAAGAGCGCGAAACTTAACTTTCAAAAATGATATGTTTGAGTTGGGTGCGAGGGCTGAATATACACTCTATTACGATAGTGATTTAAGCAATCAAGGGTACTTCAATCCCGATATGAAAATCTATGTATTTGGAGGTGTTGCTGGATTATTTTCAAATCCAAAAGGTTTGATGAATTACTACGCGGCAAAGAATTATTCTCGAGCTTCTGGCGAAAATTTAGAAGGCGAGTGGATAAGCTTGCGCAAATATAGAACGGAAGGTCAAGACAACGCCTATTCTCCTGTTGCAGTGGCGGTGCCATTGGGCATAGGTATGTATTTCACCTACATGAAAAAATGGAGAATTGGCTGGGAATACTCTTGGAGAATGACATTTACGGATTACCTTGACGATATCTCAACTGTTTACCCTGACCCTGTAGTGGTTAGCGCAGCCAATCCAGAAGAGTTCTCACTTGTTTCTGCATATCTCTATCACAGTTATGACGAGGGCTTTGTGTCAAGTTCTGAAACCAATCCAGCCAATATCCCGGGCACCAACTTCTCTACTAAAGGAAGTCCCAGAGGTAACCCTCTCAATAACGATAATTACATGACTTTCCAATTGTACGTTAGCAAAGTCATTCGTTCAAAATCCAATTTCTACAAATCCAAGTACAGTTGGATGCGCGGAAGAAGTGGCGGAGGAGTTAGAAGAGCAAAAATCCGATTCTAAAAAACGGGTTTAGAAATCCATATTGAGAGACAAATAGAATACCCTTGGTAGCACTTGCCTATCATCTATGCCCCATGCCCAATCTGCTCTTAAAAAGTATCCCAATATTTTGGATCGTAGACCAAATCCATATCCAAAAATTACAGGTTCTTTAAAACTACTTACAGCCACTGTTATAGGGTTTTGAACCACGGTTACCGTATTGAAACCATTTTTCTGATCATAGGGTGATCTACCTGTCCATGCACTGCCGGCATCAGCAAAACCAATAACTTGAAAATATCTAAAGAAATCACTGCTAATGGGGCGTTTTGAAAAATAACTAAACAAAGGCAATCGCACTTCAGCATTCAAAGCCATAAAAGAATTTCCATTTCTAGCATTGACATAAAACCCCCTCATGGGTCCGCAAAATGAGGCAAAACGATAATTCATCGTATCTGACACTTCTGTAGAATTATCCACCTTCTGAAAAAGCCAATTGTCTACACCGCCCAAATAATGTACTATTTTTTGAGTACCGAAAGAGGTTGCTCCTGCCAATCTTATGGCACCAATCATATTCCGATGTAATTTAACATAATGCCTTAAATCGCCACCTATCACTTGCATATCAGACTTCACGCTCCAATCATCAGCACGTTGCATGCGTTCATACCAAATTTTTCCACGTGTACCTTGCATTAGATTCATATCCAATGAGCGTGTGTTGTCTATTACATACTCCAATAAAACACCTGCATTGTGCTCATTGACATTGGGGTTAGCCAAAGACTGCGGATCAACAGACAGATCGATACTTCTGTCCCAACGGTATTGTCCACTAATCCTGAAAGATTGGAACTCATCCAAAGGATATTTCCATTGCTGCGTAACAAAATAAGTCTCTTGACGATATGCACTAAAAACACCCCCCCAACGCTGTGATCTTCTTTGAAACGTTGTTTTCTTATCCAATTGTTCTTTGTTGTTTTCAAAGGCAATTCCAAAATCACTGTTTCTGATGTCCGCAGCAATTCTCACAGCTGCTGACAAACGATAATCTTCCATTAAATCACTCAAAGAAACCTTGAAAAGACCGCTCATTCCAGGAAAAATACTGCTAGGGCCTGAGGCTGCACTTTGATAAAAATTGGTAACAAATGTGTTATCCAATTGTGTTGATGCATAATCTGAAGTAAAATTCAAATCATAATTGCTTCTCTTCCATTCATTGTCTTTGGACTTTTCCTTATCAGGTAAGGCTTCATCCAAAACCAAGGTTTGCTTTTCTAGAATAAAATTCTTTCGCTCATTGTAAAACTGATACTCTGCTATATTGATTCTGCCCAACTGAATATCCCTAGGAATAAATCGCAATGTATCTGATGGTAAATTAATGGTGGTCTCCTTTTTATTCATGAAAGGTTTACCCTCTTCTTGATTTAAATGCAATTTTTTTACATGCGGGAATCCATTAAAATCATGGCGAACCACCCAAGATTGCTCTGTACTAAGCCATTGTTCCACCTTTGACACATAAGACAACTTGGTTAACTCCCTCAAATGCGGCTCCTTTCTGTAATGAACAGTTGTATCAACAAAAGAAATTACAGAATCCCATTTCACACGATAAAAAACTTGTTGTTCATCAATATACTCCACGCATCCCATTTCATCTTTTCCCCAATCATAGGCAAATCGCAAGGGATGAGAGGTTTCATAGATGGTCTCTATTTTTGGGGTCATTTGAGCAGATTCCACCTGATTCAACTGGTATCTCCACTCACCATCCTTGATTGATTTGGATAAGAAAATCACCTTCTTGTTGGAAAGGTATACAGGCGAATAATCATCTTCATCGGTCTTGGTCAAAGCCCTCGGAGTATTGGCGATGGTAGGCATCAGAAACACATCACTTCTGCCGGCTAAAACGCCTATAAAAACTATGTTCTTCCCATCATTGCTAAATCTTGGTTGGATGATTTTATCCACTGCAAACACTTCTTTTTCATTCCAACTCTTCTCTCTAGCATTATACTGTGCGAATCGCATGAATCCACGTTTTTCATAAAAGACTGCCAGCATCTCACCAGAAGGGTGCCAAGCAATGGCAGGATAGGTCAAATCGTCTGGACGATCTTGCTTGGGTTGCCTTTTTAAAACACAATTCAGATTCTTAGTTGTTGTATCATAAACCCATACGCGATATTGACCCCACTCATGGGTAATAAAAGCCCATTTGTCGCCTTTTGCATTGACCATAAAATCGCGATAAATAAATTTCTTCTTGGCTTTTCGGTCAATCTCACCCATCAATTTCCTTGCAGCTTGGGTATTGGGAAGTCCTTCCGGCTTGAACATGGGTTGGGTTTTCAGTTTGTAATACTGATAAAACTCTTCTACAATACCATCCAAAGTTTTACCCAATACAATTTCAAATCCTGCATCTACTCCCCGGGTAAACTTGGACATTTGAACAATACTCGGGATAACTCCAGAACCATAACGATCTTCAATAAACATCCAAAACGCAGCTCCGCCCAATGAGGCAGATTTATTCTTCCAAAAATTGATTTGATGCCTCTTTCGACGCAATTCATTGTACATGAATAAATCAATCTCTTCATGGGAAG
>CANGVU010000234.1 GCA_947457325.1 Flavobacteriales bacterium
AAAAGGAACTGCATTTGTTGATTTTGGCGGTTCAATTGCTCAAGGTTTTGCTCACATTCAAATTCTTTATTGTATTGGTTGGCGGCATCTGTAACGTGTTTAGCCAAAGTGCTAAGATTCACAGGAACAGAAACTACACGGAAAGGGTTGGCGTTATTTACCAAAGACTCCCAGTTTAACTCAGCGCTGTTTTGGACAACAAAAACGCTTTTAACGTGTGGGAACTGAAGACGAAGCGTAGTTAGGAAGCTTTCGCCGGTAACATGATCAAGCATTTGATCTACAACTACTACTTGAACTTGTTCAGGTAGAAGAGCGTCTAATGCAGCTTGTGTAGAGTGTACTTCAAGTACGTCAAAGTTTTGGTTTAAAGCGCCTTTTACATCGTTAGTAAAAGTAGCGTTGGTGGAGAGGACCATTACTTTGTTGTTGTTGCTTGTTTTCATGACTGTTTGTGTTTGTTGTTGTTGACGGATTTAACGAGAGGAGTAAAATAAAGGTTACAAAAAATGTTGAAAAAATATTTAAGTCATTGATTATCAATGTAAAAAAAGTGAATAAAGTGGCAAAATGTAATTTGATAATGGAGCAATAAAAAGGAGATTCTGGGTAGAATCTCCTTTTCAGGTGGAGGAAAAGGGTTAGAAACGGGAGAAGTTAGAGGTTGGAACTTGGTGATTGGAGGTTGGAGGGTTGAAAGGGGATGAGTTTTTGAATGATTTGTTGGGATTCTATATTGGATTGTTTGAGGAATGAGAGAATTTGGGCGTGTTGATCCAGCAGGCTCATGATTTGTTCATCGGCGAGAATGGAGGGTGATATGGGGCGTTTTTTTGGGCGGTCGTACACGGATTCTTGGTCGCGGACCATTAGGATATTGATGTGCACGTCATAGATTTTGGCGAGTGTTTTAAAGTCTTCGAGCCGGGCTTTTCTGAAACCGCATTCAAGGCGGGAGTATTCTGGTTGAGAGATGCCGAGTCTTTCTGCGATGAATTCTTGTTTTAGATCGTGAAGAATTCTGAATTCTCTGATTTTAGGGTACCTGATCATGTTTTTAGGGATTTTGGATTTTTTGTTGTTTTTGTTCATGTTGTTATTCATGACACAAACATGGAAACAAAAAAACCAGCCGGAGCTGGTTTTCGAAATTTTCGAAGGGATATTTTTATGCTTTGTTATCTATGCATTTATACATAATCTCTTCTACCCCTTGCGGAATTGGAAGTAATCCGCATTTACATGCATATGTAACAGCCTCCAAATCACCTTGAATATCATCAATAAGTTCTGGGCAGTATTTTTTTGCAAGTGTTGTTAATTTAGGTTTAATGGTCTTTGTAATAGTGTCTCCTATTTTATTTTCATCAAGTAATGCATGCACATTCGCATACTTCTTGCACTTTTCATTTATGGCGTTAGCAACTAGTTTATTTCTATCAAAACGACTCCGCTCGTTTAGGATCAATAGATATTTTATAGGGAAATCAAGAAGTATAGCATTTATTACGTAACCTAAGTTGTTCATTAATTGGGATTGATGAAAATTTGTTACATAGTTGGGTTTAACATAACTGTTTTGGACGCTTTCAAAAAGACTCCATGTGTCGAAGTGATATTTAGGAATTCCCTGTGATAAAGTTTCACCATTACCAATGTATAGCTGAGACTTCTTTTGAAGTGTGAGACTAGAGAATCTGTGAAGGTTTGTGTTGGGTAGTTTTTTTGGATCTATTCTAAAGTTCACAACTTGATAATCGTTGTTACTTTCAAAGCTGAATCCTGGTATAGAGAATAAGAGATACGAAATACCTGCCCATCGAACGAAATGTTGTAAATCTTCATTTATTATCAGAGATTCTTCACCAATTCCAATTAATTTGTTTAATGAAAACTCGGATTCGTTCAAACCAAGCACCTTGGTCAGATTTGGACTTATCCATTCAAATCTATTCTCTTCTATGTTGAAAATAGATTGAAATTCATTTCTTGATGATTCAAAATTTCTTTTTTTCTCAATTAAACTCGCTAGACTTTCATCACTTTGATAATTTGCCATAGCACGAATCATCATTTGTAAGGATATCGAGGCACTTTTGTTTTCAATATCCTCTTTGATTAGATCCATTTTTTCGATGAATTGTCCTAAGAATTGCCCGACGGGCATTGTTAAGCTCGGTGAGAATTGACTTTCGAATAAAAGTAACTCAGAGATGATTTGTTTCCAAGAAGGAAATGAGAGAGCTCCGTTTTTGGAGTCATTAAATTTTTCCATTGGTGGGATGGTTTATTAATTAAGGTTTCAACTTTGTGGTGTTAAAATACTAAAAAAAATGATAGACAAAATACCTGAGGATATGGGATATTTGATTAATTACATATGGAGAATAATGAAGTCCTATTTTTTGATGCCAATTCCGCAGAACTGCTGGAATTAATGTCTTCAAACGAAATCCAAAGGTTGGATTTATTGGAGGAGATGTTGGACGAACTCACTCTTAATAAAAAGCCACAATTGAAGGGTAAATCTGATCCAGCTTTTCTACAAGAACGTTATGAGCTAGTGAAAGAAAAAGCTTCTCGCATAAATGGAATCTGGGTTTATTATCCATGGAGAAATGTAATTGTTCGAATGTTAGATGAGGAGGACTTTATTTTTTTAAGAACGGTACGTAATCATGATAAAATTACTGAAAACGAGCAATTGACTCTGAAAGAGAAAGTTGTCGGAATCGTTGGTTTATCGGTTGGTTTCGCTGTTCTAATGTCAGTTGCCTTGGAGCGTGTTGCAGGCACTATTAGGATTGCAGATTTTGATTCATTAGATTTAAGTAACTTGAATAGGATATTTCATTCAGTATTTGATATTTCAGAGAACAAGGCGGTTATTGCAAAGCGAAGAATTCTAGAGCTTGATCCGTATCTAAAAATTGAGATTTTTACAGAAGGCTTAACTGAATCAAATGTTGGAGTTTTTTTTGATAACGGGAAAAGTAAACTTGATGCTATTGTAGATGAGTGTGATGATGGCTTAGTCAAATTAATGATAAGAGAAAATGCAAGAAAGCTTCATGTTCCAGTAATAATGGAGACAAGTGATAGAAGCATTTTAGATATCGAAAGATATGATTTAGATTTTAATTATCCATATCTACATGGAATGCTAGAGGGAATCAATAAAGATGTTTCAACTAGCAGAGATATCCTGATGTGTTGTATTGATTTTTCAAAAATTTCTGATCGAGGAAAATTGTCTATGTCAAAGGTTGGTATAGAACTTCGATCATGGCCACAACTTGCTAGCGATGTAATCATTGGAGGAGGTTCAGCATGCGCGGCATTGAGGAAGATCTTCCTTGGCCAATCAATGTGTAGTCAACGAATATATTTTGATCTTGAGTCACAAATCAGTTGATATATCACGACTCCTAGAGGATTCAAGAGAAAGAGTCGAATTTGTTCGGATAAGATCTTTTAAAGCCTTGGATGATTTTGACTCTTGCGTGAAGTTTCAAGAAGGTCATTTGGATGTTTTACGTTCATTTGTTTTTCAGGTTTCATCTTCAAAAGAGGATTGGATGAGTTCCGAGTTTGTACATGT
>CANGVU010000235.1 GCA_947457325.1 Flavobacteriales bacterium
CGCCATTCTTTCAGCTGCCGTTGCTGACTTCACCCCAGATGTTGTATCCAATCACAAAATAAAGAAATCAGGTCAAGCGATGAGCATTACCCTGAAACCAACAATAGATATTGCTCTATCATTGGGACAAGCAAAATCAGAGAAACAATTGGTCATTGGATTTGCTCTAGAAACCGAAAATCTAGAAAAAAATGCACTAGCTAAAATGAGTGCAAAAAAAATGGATATGATTGTGGCCAATGATGCCACAGCGGAAGACGCTGGATTTGGAGGAGACAACAATACTGTCACAATGTATTTCGGAGAAAATCGTTCTATTGCACTTCAGCCCATGCACAAAACAAAAGTGGCTCAAAAAATACTTGAATCGATATGCGACAACTTACTTTAACTGGCTTCCTCTTTCTGAGTCTAGGTGCTCAATTCATTCAGGCGCAAGAATTGAATTGCAATGTCACCATCATACCTCCTCGGGTCATTACCACAGATGCGGAAATTTTCAAGACCATGGAGGGTGTAATTGAGGAGTTCATGAATTCCAGAAAATGGACCAAGGACAGCTGGGATTCAAAGGAGCGCATTGATTGCTCCATTCAAATTACGGTTGAGCAACAAGTGAGCAGCAGACAATTTCAAGGATCAATTCAAGTGAGCAGTAGCAGACCTGTTTTTAATGCTGATTACAAAACAACCATGCTTAGTATCAATGATAAAAACTTTGGTTTTAGCTATCAAGACAATGCCAATTTGCAATGGTCACAGGACCAACACCGTGACAACCTCACTTCCGTATTGGCTTACTATGCGTATTTAATCCTAGCCATGGATTATGACTCCTTTGCACCAGAAGGTGGCACAGAACACTTTTTGATGTGTCAAACCATTGTTACCAATGCGCAAAATGCCCCAGAGGATGGATGGAAGGCAAGTCAAAAAGGTCAACAAAACAGATATTGGATCATTGAGAACATACTCTCCCAATCTTTTAAACCATTGCGCGATGCCTTATACAATTATCATCGACAAGGTTTGGATCTCTTGTATTATGATATTGAAAAAGGAAGAAACTCGATGGCTGAAGCGCTAGAAGGATTAAGGGCCATTCATAAAATCCGACCCTCCTCTTACAATCTTCAAGTATTTTTTTACGGAAAGGCTGACGAAATTATCAATGTTTTCAAGCCTTCACCAGCTGAAGTTAAGCAACCAATATATGAATTATGCAAATTGGTTGATCCCGGAAACATCGCCAAGTATGAGCGAATCATGGCGCCATAATTTATGTGAACGAACACATAATCTTCCATTGTAATCCTCATTACCTTTAGCAAAAAAACCAGTGTTACAATCCATTAAAGTTCAAAATTTCGCACTGATTGATCAAGCCGAGCTGGTATTCCAAGATGGATTTACAGCCATTACAGGTGAGACCGGTAGCGGAAAATCTATACTCCTCGGCGCAATAGGTGTATTGCTCGGTCAACGTGCAGATACCAAGTTTATCCGTTCTGGAGAAAGCAAGTGTGTAATAGAAGCGCATTTCGCACTAGATTCTAGTTGGGTTGAATTCTTTGAAGAACATGATTTGGATTTTGAACCTCAGACAACCATTCGCCGCGAGATACTGAACAATGGTAAAAGTAGAGCCTTCATTAACGATACTCCTGTGTCCGTTCAAATTCTAAAGTTGGCCGGAGAACAACTGATCGATATACACTCACAGCATGAGCAATCATTGATTGGTCAGAGACATTTCCAATTGGATATCATTGACCTTGTTGCAAAAAATCAATTGGGTGTTCAAGAATACAAAACCAAATACAAATATTGGAATCAACTGAAAGAGCAGCAGACACAGCTCATTCAAAAGCAAAAAGAATGGTCGGCTACCGTTGATTTTATTCAATTTCAATATGATGAAATTTCACAATCATCATTGGGAAAAATCAACATCCTAGAAAGTGAGCAATGGGTCAACAGGGCCGAACATATTGAGGAGATAAATGCCATGTTGCAACAATGTGGCATGCTTTTCAACGCTGATAATGGCATCGTTTCTCAGGTTTATCAAAGCTTACAATTGTTTCAAAAGCACGCAGAGCAAATCAACAATGGGCAGGACCTATTGGATCGTTTAAAATCAATACAGATTGAAATCAAAGATTTATCCAATGAACTAGAGACTGCATCGGAGAGCAATGTCATTGACCCTGAAAAATTGGTTCAACTGCAGCAGCAATTGGGAGAAATATACCGATTGCAACAAAAGCACCGCGTAGCAAATGCAGAAGACTTAATTGCATTAAAAGACCAATGGGAAACCCAACTGAATACCATTCATCATTTTGATGATGAGATGGAAAAAATCAACAGAGAGATTTCAAAAACTGAATCTGAATTATTGACCATTGGAAGATTAATTAGTACAAGAAGGCAAGAAGCCGCCGCAAACATTTGTTCAGACATAGAAGGCTGGTTAAAGAGACTTTCCATGGAACACGCACAACTCAGTCTTGCACTTACAGAAACGGATTTCAAACCAGACGGTATCAATGATGTTCAAATGCTTTTCAGCGCCAACAAAGGAAATGCCGCAATGCCTATACAAAAAGCAGCCTCCGGCGGTGAACTATCAAGGGTGATGTTGGCTATTAAAACTGTCTTGGCCAAGCAAAAGGCACTGCCCGTTTTAATTTTGGACGAAATAGATACGGGAGTTAGTGGAGATGTGGCGTTGAAGATTGGCGCTTTGTTGCAGGAATGTGGAGCACACATGCAGCTCATTACCATTTCACACCTACCACAAGTAGCTGCCAAAGCTCAACATCAATTTAAAGTATTAAAAGACCACAGCGGAGAACGAACCATTACTTCCATTAAAACACTTAATGCGCAAGAGAGGGTTCAGGAAATTGCAGAAATGTTAAGTGGACAAAAGCCCACACCTGCAGCAATTACCAATGCTAAGGAATTGCTTAGCCTCAATTAGAAACTCATCTCAATGCCCATATTGAACATCAAGGGCAACTGATCGGTACGTTTAGCGGTGATTCGGTCGATATAGAACACGTTCTCTCTATTGTAGAAATTGGTAACTCCATAATTCCACTCCCAATTTGCTTTCTTACCTGTCCAAGTATGCTTGAGATTCACATCCAAACGATGGTAGTATGGCAGCCTTCCCTTGTTTAACTCTGCGAACTGAATACCCAGCTCGTTAGGATTGGCATTCACGTAATCGGTGCTGATTCCACCAGCAACCAAGTTGGGTTGGTAGTATCCTTGTGTTTGGGTGAATGGCAATCCAGAACCCAAGTTCCATCTACCTGACAACTCCCAATCTCTGTCCTTACCAAACTTCTGTGTTGCTACCAAATTAATGTTGTGACGGCGATCAAAAACTGGCGCGTACCATTTCAATCCATCCCAACGATCTACCTTCATGAGAGAATATACCATATAAATATATTGGCGCTTGCTTTCATATTTCAAAACCATATCTGCTCCATAGGCTCTTCCCATTTCAATCAAGAAGTCCTTTCGTAAAATTTCCGGTTGATCTTGGTTATCGCCATCATCAGGGAAA
>CANGVU010000236.1 GCA_947457325.1 Flavobacteriales bacterium
ATCTTCCTTAAAAAATATTGGATTCTTCCTTCACGTCAAGATCTGATGCGTTTGGCACTTTGCGGCCTGTGCGGTGTAACCATCAACCAACTCTTCTTCTTCAACGGTCTCGCCATTACCGCTCCACTTCATGGTGCCATCATCATGATTCTCACCCCCATTATCGTCACCTCTTTCTCCATTTTCGTGTTGAAACAAAAGACAACTTGTATTCAATGGTCAGGTATTGGGATTGGTCTCTTGGGAGCCATTGGTTTTATCGGTTATGGGAAAAACAATCCAATGAGCGGTGCTTCTGCCTTGGGCGACCTTTTCATCCTTATCAATGCCGTCTCCTATAGCTTCTACCTCATCATGGTCAAACCGCTCATGTCCAAATACCACCCGTTGAGTATCATCCCTTGGGTGTTCACCTTTGGCTTGATTGGCGTACTCCCTTTTGGCTGGTCTGAACTTTCGCTAAACATCGATTGGAACCTCGCCCCTCATCAATGGGCCATCGTGGCTTTTGTCGTGGTGTGCGTTACTTTCTTGACCTACCTCTTCAACATCATCGCTATCCAAAAACTGTCTCCCACCCACGCAGGTGTGTA
Source organism: Flavobacteriales bacterium (assembly GCA_947457325.1). GTDB lineage: Bacteria > Bacteroidota > Bacteroidia > Flavobacteriales_D > Sanyastnellaceae > CAMCTV01. The sequence goes on from CANGVU010000236.1 coordinate 594, forward strand.
CATCTATCTGCAACCGCCCATCGCGGCAATCTTCAGCGTATGGGCAGGTTTTCCGGTGGCCGACCTATTCAGCATCCCAAAAATCACTTTCACAGCGATGATCATTATCGGCGTATTTGCGGTCAGCCGAAACTCCCAATGATATTGTTAAATTCACTTTAAGATTCAATGAATGTTTGTTTCGCAAGTAACTTGCGTGCATGATATCAAAGAAAAAAATTACAGCCCTTCTTTTATTTATTTTATCTTTTAATACAATTCTTTTCGCGCAATGGCGAACCTCTACTCCCTATGCAGGGACATTGCAGGACATTGTCTTTGTTGACCGTCAAACAGGTTATGCCTGCGGACAAGCTACTGGCGTAGGTACTTGTGTAAGCACCGCTTCCATTCTTAAAACCATGGACGCAGGAAAAAACTGGACCCGAATGAATACTGGAAACAGTGTCCAAATGAACAAAATGTTCTTTCTCGATGCCTACACGGGTTGGGCTATTGGCGCTTCAAGCACGGTAATCAAAACCACAGATGGTGGTGTAAACTGGAGTACGCAAACGACAGGTATCGGTTCAGGGCTAAACGACATTCACTTTCCAACTGCTACTACGGGTTTTGTAGTCGGACCCAGCGGCGCATTGCGCAAATCGACCAACGGCGGTTCTTCTTGGACCACCATCGCTTCTGGCGTCACCACTACACTAAATGGCGTTTACTTTGTGAATGCCAATACGGGATTCATCGTAGGTGCCAGCGGAGTAGTGAAAAAAACTACCAATGGCGGAACTTCCTGGACCACTGTTTTTTCAGGAACCGACTACTTCAAATCGGTTTATTTCAGCGACGCCAACCACGGCATCATCATGACTCCCTATAAATTTTACATCACTGAAAATGGAGGGTCTACTTGGACTTCCATTGATGGCGATCCATCATGGCTGATTCTTAAAATGAAATTTGTCACTCCCGAAATTGGCTTTGCCGTATCAGATCCAGGTTTGTTATTAAAAACAACTGATGGCGGATACACATGGAGCACAGCGGCATTAGATCCCTCTGCCTCATGGCTATCGTTGTCCTTTATTGACGATCAAAATGGTTGGGTTTGTGGGAACATTGCTCAAATAGACAAAACAACGGATGGAGGGTCCACTTGGACCAATTGTAACATTGGTCTGAGCACGCGCATTCTCAGCCTCCATTTTAAAAACAGAACCACTGGTCTCATGGTGGGATACAATGGCAAATTGTACCGAACAGAAAATGCTGGTCTCACTTTTACCAAACAGCCCACTGGTGTTGACGAAACGCTGCTTTCTGTCCAATGGATAGATGACATGCAGGCTTTGGCCGTAGGAGATTCAGGAACAATTCTCAAAACATACGACGCTGGAATCAGTTGGTCTAAAATACAACACAACTTTAACTATGTCATGGACGATATCTGGGTGGTGGATTCCCTGTATGCATATATAGCTATGACCAATGGCCGTGTACTCAAAACCACAGATGCTGGTGAAACATGGACCTATCAAACCACCACTTCCACCGTACCATTTACCTGCATCCACATGCTCAACAGAGATATCGGGATGGTTGCGGGGAATAATGAAGTCTATAAAACAACCAATGGCGGGCTCTCTTGGGTGCCTATGAACACTGGTATTCTACTCAACACAGGAATTGAAGACGTTTGGATGATCGATGAAAACATCGCCTATGTCGGAAGTGGTTTTGGAAAAGTTCACAAAACCCTCAATGGCGGGACCTTGTGGGAAGGGATTTATCCAACTTCCAACACCAATGCGGAGATTGATCAGATGCAATTCTTTAGCGAAAACGAAGCGTTCTTTTCTCGCTTCAATAGTCAAAGCAGAACCATTGATGGTTGTATCAATATTGGTTCTGAATCCACCGCTTGCCTGGCCAACAATGGTGGGATGAACACCATTCATCTCCCAGAATATGGTTGGGGATTTGCCGGAGGCGGTTTGCAAGGAGTATTTCACACGTTGCAACAAAGTACAATATACAATTGCCGATTACAAGACACCAGTTATTGTTCCGGTAGCAAAATACTCGTTGGTTTCAACGCCACAGGGCTCATGTTAAGTACCCATGTCTTCACTGCTCAATTGAGCGATGCCAACGGCAGTTTTGCCAATCCTACCAATATTGGAACATATACGTTGATGATGCCCACAGCGATGGCATCTGGAGTGATTACTTGCACGCTTCCTGCTATGGCCAATGGAACACATTACCGTATTCGTGTCATCTGTGACAATCCGGCCATGACCAGTCCAGACAATGGCTATGATGTTCGCATTATCAACAGCCACACACCTTCATTTACTTTGATGGTTAATGAAAATGGGGATTGCAATGAGAAAAACTATACCGTACAAGCCGTTCCTCAAAATGGTGGGATTTTCCCTATTTACACTTGGCAAATCAATGGCCAAACACAAAATGGTTTTTCACCCATGTACAACTACAGCAATGTTCAAGACACCATTCAATTGACTGTCAGCATGAACAGCTCGTTGCTTTGTGTATCATCGGATAACCCAATTGCTTCAGTGGAATTATTGCCCGGAACGGGGAATCCCAATGTGCAGCTTGGAGAAGACATCGCCGTTTGCTTCAACTCTTCTGTTGTTCTAGAAAACAACACGGCCGGTTCTCCGGAATGGACCATCAATGGTGAATTGTACAACAATACCGCCAATAGCATCGAATGGATGGCAACTCAAGATGCAGAAATCACGTTAACCATTACAGACAGTTATGGCTGTCAAGGATCAGATACACTTGCGGTTATTGCTCAATCTTTGCCCACTGCAGATTGGAGCATCGATGATGTTTTTTGCGCAGATGACAGTGCCTTATTCACGATAAACATAGATTCTACTGCAGCCATTACTGGATTTTCCATTCCTGATATTGTCAGCCTTGCGCCAACCCAATACCTCATTCCCAATCCCATGAG
>CANGVU010000237.1 GCA_947457325.1 Flavobacteriales bacterium
CAAGTCATTCTTCCCAATAAAATGTTGTCCAATGAGGTGATTACCAATTATACCAAATCAGATGAGGTGGTTTTACCGATAGCGTTTTCAGAAAGTGTTTTGTCCTTTGATTGGGATAATAGTTTTGCAAAGTGTTCAGAAATTGTGAGACATCTGCATCAACAAAATTTGATTTTACAGAATCACTTTGAATTGCGTATCACTAAGTCAGAAGGTCAATCCATTTATTTAAACTTGTTATTGAAGACAACAAGAGCAAGTGCTGAGGAGGTGAAACACCAATTTTGGTTGGCTTTCCACAATGTTAACACACGCAAATAAAAAGGGTTTTATACGGACGCAAGTACTTTTCCTTTGCAGTTTCCAAATCCGATGTTGTATTGTTTGCCAACAGAAACGGCTTCCATGGTCACGGTGTCATCATCCAAAATAAATTTGCGTTCGCTGCCATCTTTCATTGGTACAGGTTTGGTCCCTTTCCAAGCAATTTCCAGCATAGAACCATAACTTCCCGCCACAGGACCACTGATGGTACCTGAAGCCATCATATCACCGCAACGAATATTGCATCCGCCAACAGTATGATGAGCCAATTGCTGGGCGTAGTTCCAATACATGTATTTGTAGTTGCTTTCTGAAACGATGGTTTCGGCACCATTGGGCGGTGTAATTGAAACCTTCAAGTCAATGTTGATATTGAAGTTTCCTTCATATTTCAGATATGGCAAAACATCTGGTGACTGTACGGGGCCTTGTTCATGAAATTCTTCAAGTGCTTCAAGGGTGACAATCCAAGGAGAAATGGTCGAGGCAAAGTTTTTAGCTAAAAATGGTCCCAATGGAACATATTCCCAACGTTGTATATCTCGCGCACTCCAATCATTAAAAATAACAAAACCAAAAATGTAGTCCTTGGCCTCTGCCGTTGATATGCGCTGTCCCATGGGTTTGCCATCAAATGTGATAAACGCCATTTCCAGTTCAAAGTCCAATTGATTTGAGGGTTGAAAACTAGGAAGGGTTTCGTCTGATGCGTTTGTCTGTCCGTAAGGTCTGTGAATGGGTGTTCCACTTACCACAATGGAAGATGATCTTCCGTGATAGCCTACGGGAAGATGTTTCCAGTTGGGCAAAAGGGCTTTTTCTGGATCTCTGAACATCATCCCAACATTTCGCGCGTGATCCTCACTGCTGTAAAAATCGGTGTAGTCTCCTATTTGAACAGGTAAATGCATCGTAGCCTCAGTTTGAAAATCAATAACATCTTTCACTAGTGGATGGTCTCTTAAGATGTCATTTTTTTCATCCAATAACTCGATGATTGTATTTCTTAATTCAGCCATCTGTACTTTGCCGTGCTTCATGAGTGTGTTGAGCACGCATGTGTTGAAGTCATTGGAAGCAAAGGGCAAATGAGTAAGAAGATGAAGGTCAAACAAACCTTTCAGGTCTAGGATTTTATCTCCAATAGCAACTCCGGGTCGAGCCGTTTTGGATGGAGTTGAATATATTCCAAAAGGTATATTCTGAATGGGAAACGGGCTTTGTGGAGCCACATCGATCCATGATTTTTTCATATTACATCAATTGAGCAACAATTTTTTCAATGGTCAGACCCTCTGCTTCAGCCTTGTAATTGCGGACAACGCGGTGTCTTAAAATGGGAAGAGCTACAGCTTTAACATCCTCAATGTCTGGACTGAATTTACCATTCAATGCTGCATGGCATTTTGCTCCAATAATCAAGTGTTGAGACGCCCTTGGTCCAGCACCCCAGGCAATGTTTTTATTTACCCAATCTGGAGTAATTTCTCCATCTGGTCTTGTCTTGTTTACCAATTTTACCGCATACTCAATTACATTGTCTGCAACGGGCATTTTACGAATGATGTTTTGGTAATTCAAGATTTCCTCTTGGGTAATGACCGCATTGATTTGAACCTTTCGGTCATCGGTGGTAGCCTTAACGATGTCAATCTCTTCTGGAAGGGTAGGGTAGTTGACCCAAATATTGAACATGAAACGGTCTAATTGCGCTTCTGGTAAAGGGTAGGTTCCTTCTTGTTCAATGGGATTTTGCGTTGCCAAAACAAAGAACGGCGCTGGCAAAGGCATTGTCTTTCCTGCAGCTGTTACCTTTCTTTCCTGCATGGCCTCAAGTAAGGCTGATTGCGTTTTAGGCGGAGTTCGGTTGATCTCATCGGCCAAAATGATGTTGGAAAATATAGGACCTGGAATAAACTTGAATTGTCTATTCTCATCCAATATTTCAGCACCTACAATATCACTGGGCATTAAATCAGGCGTGAATTGAATTCTTTTGAAGTCCAATCCCAAGGCTTGCGCAATGCTATTGACCAATAATGTTTTGGCCAAACCAGGAACACCGACCAATAAACAATGGCCATTACTGAAAATAGAAATGAGGACGTATTTTACTACCTCATCTTGTCCAACAATGGCTTTGGATACTTCTAGCTGTAGGTCTTTGTACTGGGCCCTTAGCTTATTTAAATTTTCAACTTCTGACATTTTTTTATTTGTTATTTAACCAGATGAACTCAAATGCACATGAACGGTATTCCTCGTCTGTTTGAATATAGGTTCTATTCAGTTTGGATTTTACCCAATTGTCTGTTGCCTTTCTTTTAGTTTCAGATGTTGCTGCATTTTGAAAAATCTCATAGTCCAAATCCAGATTGGCCTTGTGGGCATTGATGCGATCGTCCAATCTGTATATTACATATCTTTTGGCACCATCTGCTGTAGTAGATAAAATGGGTTCTGAAATTTCACCTGGTTTCATCCGACTCAAGATCAAGTTGATTTCTGGATCTAAGTTTCCTATTTCATGTTTCAATCCTCCAGTCACAGGGCTCATGACCTGACCATCTTGGTTTTTACTTTCTTCATCTGAGCTATAACGCAATGCCGCTTCTTTGAAAGTTGCAGATTGATTTTTTAACTGCAGATAAGCGCTATCCGCCAATTGATGAGCAACTTCCAAATCGTTGTCTTTCACTTTGGGGGTCATTAAGATGTGGCACGATTCATAATAATCCCCTCTTTTCTCAACAACTTTCACGAAATGATATCCAAAATCACTTTTGAAAACGGGTGTGAATTTTCCTTCATCCGTATTGTATACGGCGGCCTCATACTCGGGAACAAATGTTCCTCTTTTTTGCAAAGGATAACATCCACCCTTGTATTTGCTTCCCGGATCTTCACTCCATTTGGCCGATTGCAAAGTCATCGAAGTCCTTCCTGCAATGATTTCATTTCTTATAGAGTCAAGGTGATGGATGACTTGCGTAATCTCCTTCTCTCTAATTTTTGGGGCAAAGACTATTTGTGAATAACCAATTTGCTCTGGAATCAAAGGGATTGAGTCTTTATGTTGCTCTTGATAATATTTAAGAACATCTGCAGGAGTTGTAATTGAATTTTTGGTTACTTCTTGCTGTTCTTTTTCAATCAACAACTGATCCTTAACGGTGTCAAAAAAGTCTTCTTTTAAAACCGGAATACTCTTACCATAATAGGTCTCAAACGCTTCTTCTGAGCCCAGCATTTGG
>CANGVU010000238.1 GCA_947457325.1 Flavobacteriales bacterium
ATGTTTGGATTCACCAATGTCTTGTTGGACATCATGCGCAATGAAAAACCATCCCACATGGCAGTGGTTTTTGACGCTCCTGCACAAACACTTCGTGAGATAGATTATGAGGCTTACAAAGCCAATCGTGAAGAAACTCCTGAAGACATCAAACTCAGTGTTCCTTACATCATGCAAATCATTGAGGCATTCAATATTCCCATTTTGATGAAAGAGGGATATGAAGCGGATGATGTTGTGGGTACCTTGGCTAAGGTGGCTGAAAAAGAAGGCTTTTTGACCTACATGATGACCAGTGACAAAGACTACGGCCAGCTGGTATCTGAAAACATTTACGTCTACAAACCAGGCTACCAAGGTGGACCAGCAGAGATATTGGGCATACCCCAAGTATTGGAAAAATTCAATATCCAAAGAATAGATCAAGTCATTGATATCCTGGGAATGATGGGAGACGCAGTGGACAACATTCCTGGAATACCAGGCGTGGGTGAGAAAACCGCTCAAAAATTGGTCAAGGAGTTTGGATCACTCGAGGGTCTGCTAGAAAATACCCATCAGTTAAAAGGCAAATTAAAAGAGAACGTTGAGCAATTCAAAGATCAAGCAATTCTGTCGAAGAAATTGGCAACCATCATTTTGGATGCTCCTGTACCATTTGATGAAGAGCAATTGCGATTAAAGGATTGGGACAAAGAAAAATTAAAAGATTTACTGGAGGAATTAGAGTTCAGAACCTTGAGCAAGCGCATTTTGGGAGAAGAGCCAAGTGAACCCGTGCAAGGGGAATTGTTTGCTGTAGAAAGTCATGATGCTCCTGCCCCTTCTATGTGTAAAACCATCTTAGATGTTGAGCATGAATACCAACTTATTCAGACCAAAGAAGAATGTTTGGGTTTGATAGAACAATTACAAAGTGAAAAACAATTTTGTTTTGATACTGAAACGTCTGACCTGAATACATTTACTTGCCGTCTTGTAGGTCTTTCATTTTCCTTTAAAAAAGGGACTGGATATTATGTGCATCTCCCAGAAGATAGGGTGCATGCACAAGAATGGCTACAACTATTTCAACCCATATTGCAAGATCCCAGTAAAACCCTCATTGGGCACAACATCAAATTTGATTTGAAAGCAATGCGCCAATACGGAATTGACTTAAAAAACAACCTATTTGACACCATGATTGCGCATTACCTTCTGCATCCAGACGGTAAGCATGGAATGGACGAAGTGTCGGAAAAATTGTTGTGTTACACTCCCATCAGTATCGAAACGCTAATTGGGAAAAAAGGGAAAGACCAAGGAAGCATGAGCACATTAAGCGCATTAGAAATTTCCGATTACGCTTGTGAGGATGCCGACATCACGTATCAACTTTTTGAAATTCTTCAACCGCAGCTGGAAAAAGAAGGACTAATGGGGTTATTCAAAGATGTTGAAATACCATTGATGCCCATACTGGCTGACATGGAATGGGAAGGGATTAAAATTGAAATACCATTCCTTGAGGTTTATTCACAAGAATTGGAGAAGGACATCGCAATTATCGAAAAAGAAATTTTTGAATTGGCAGGAGAAACATTCAACATGGATTCACCCAAGCAATTGGGTCCTATACTCTTTGAAAAATTAAAAATCACCGACGAAATTAAAAAAACCAAAACGGGACAATACAGCACCGCTGAAGATGTATTGTCCAAATACATTCACAGCCATCCTATAGTGGCTAAGATTTTGGATTACCGTGAATTAAGAAAGTTAAAGTCAACTTATGTCGATGCCATACCTGCGTTGGTTCAAAATACAACAGGACGATTGCATACTTCATTCATGCAAACGGTAGCGGCAACAGGTCGATTGAGTTCAAACAATCCCAACATTCAAAACATTCCTATCCGAACAGAAAAAGGCCGAAGAATCCGGAGAGCTTTTGTCGCGAGAGATGAACAACACACCATTCTGAGCGCTGACTATTCACAAATTGAATTGCGCGTGATTGCCAGTATGAGTGAGGATCCCAACATGTGTGAAGCCTTCAGGAGCGGTGCTGATGTGCATCAAGCCACAGCCTCAAAAGTGTTTCACGTGCCCATGGAAGAGGTTACCAAGGAGATGCGGAGCAAAGCGAAGGCCGTTAACTTTGGAATCATCTATGGGCAAGGTGCATTTGGATTGGCTCAAAACTTAGGCATTAGTAGAACAGAAGCCAAAGAAATCATTGACTCCTATTTTCAACAGTTTTCAACGCTAAAAAATTTCCAATCAGATCAAATTGATCGTGCTAAGCACTCAGGATATGTAGCCACAATACTTGGTCGTAAAAGACAACTTCCGGATATCAATAGCAAGAATGCCATAGTACGTGGATTTGCAGAAAGAAATGCCATTAACGCACCCATTCAAGGGTCTGCAGCTGATATCATCAAATTGGCTATGATCAAGATATATCAAGCTTTTCAAGAACATCAGTTGAAATCAAAAATGATTTTACAAGTTCATGATGAATTGGTATTTGACGTTGTGAATAGTGAATTAAATCAAGTAAAATCCATTGTTGAGGAATGCATGGCAAATGCCTACGTCTTGAATGTCCCTTTGCTTGCTGAGGCTGGCATTGGAGACAATTGGTTGGAGGCACATTAATTCAACTTTCCCAAAATTGTTGGTAAGTCCAACTTTGGACATGAGTTACTCTTTGCTTACTTTGTAGCATAGAGAAAATTTGCTATGAACGTACTAGTTTTAGGATCCGGAGGAAGAGAAAATGCCATTTGTTGGAAAATCTCACAAAGTTCACTTTTAAGGAGTTTGTACATAGCCCCTGGAAATGGGGGGACTGGTCAGTATGGAGAAAACGTCAACATTGACCCGTGCGATTTCAAAGCCGTTAAAAAGCTGGTGCTTGACAAGAACATCCAAATGGTCATTGTCGGCCCTGAAACACCCTTGGTAGAAGGCATAGTAGACTTTTTTGAGTCGGACAAACACTTGAAAGATGTGTCCATCATTGGGCCAAACAAATACAGTTCGCAATTAGAGGGAAGTAAAAAGTTTGCCAAGGAATTCATGATTCGTCACAACATTCCAACGGCCAAGTACGCATCATTTGACTCAAAACAAATCAAGGAGGCCCAAGCATTCATTGACACCATCAAAAAGACCGTTGTATTAAAAGCCGATGGATTGGCCGCTGGGAAAGGAGTGTTGATATTGGAAGACCACAAAGAAGCCAAGAAAGAAGTTGAAAAAATGTTGTCCGGAAAAGCCTTTGGCGATGCAGGAAAAACAGTTGTAATTGAAGAGTTTTTAAAAGGTATAGAGTGTTCGGTATTCATCATCACGGATGGGCAGTCATACAAAGTATTACCTGAAGCCAAGGACTATAAGCGAATTGGTGAAGGAGATACCGGATTGAATACAGGGGGCATGGGAGCTATATCGCCTGTTCCATTTTGCACACCTGAGTTTTTAGATAAGATTGAAACGCAAGTTATTATTCCCACGATGAAAGGCCTTCAGGCTGATGGAATGAAAT
>CANGVU010000239.1 GCA_947457325.1 Flavobacteriales bacterium
AAAGACAGACGATTAAAATATTCAGAAGGCCCCAAGGGCATCGCTCACCTTCACGAGCAAATTGCACAGGGGCAGGCTACAGTAGGTTTTGTGCTTTCAGCGGTTGGGGTCGATCAATTGAAGAAAGTGGCCGATGCGCATGGCGTGATGCCGCCCAAGAGCACTTACATCGAACCCAAATTGCGCAGCGGTTTAATTGTTTATCCCATTACTTATGGGGTTTAATATTGATCAATACGAAAGAATAAAAGCGCAACTTCCCCAGGAGGTCTTATTGCTGCCGGTATCCAAGACCAAGCCCATTTCCGATTTGCTAGAAGCCTACAACCATGGGATAAAGGCATTCGGTGAAAATTATGTACAGGAGCTGGTGGCCAAGGCAGAAGAAATGCCCAAGGATATTGAATGGCATTTCATTGGTCATCTCCAGTCCAACAAGGTCAAGTACATCGCTCCATTTGTCAAAATGATACACGGTGTAGATTCCTTTTCGCTATTGAAAGAAATAGCCAAACAGGCCCACAAAAATGGACGAGTGATTGACGTTCTTTTGCAATTTCACATAGCGACGGAGGAATCCAAGTTTGGCTGGTCACCAGAGGATTTGGATGCAATTGCGGTTGAGTTAAAAAACAACGTATTCGAGGGTGTGGAAATATGCGGTGTAATGGGAATGGCATCTTTTGTTGACGACGAGCAAACTGTTCGCAGTGAGTTTCGTCAATTGAAGGAGTGTTTTGACGGTTTGAAGCCGTTTCTATCCGAGCGATTTCGGGTCATTTCTATGGGAATGAGCGGTGATTGGCCGATGGCAGTGGAAGAAGGCAGTACCTTGATTCGTTTGGGATCCGTATTGTTTGGGTCGAGAAATTAACGTCTAGGTGTAAATACAAAAAGTTTTTCAAGCAATAATCACAACCAAAAGCCCGTAGTATCGCTGTATGATTAAGGTGGGAGTTTTGGGTGTAGGACATTTGGGGAAAATCCACCTCAAGTGTTTAATGGAATTGGGTCACTGTTTTGAGTTGGTTACTTTTTTTGACCCCTCCACAGCAATGGCCAAAGCTGCCATGGATATTACGGGTTTGATGCCCAGCCACAGCGTGGATCATTTGTTGGATCAAGTGGATGCGGTCATCATTGCCTCCACTACCGCCACTCACCATGAGTTGGCCACCAAGTGCATTCGCGCATTCAAACATGTATTCATTGAGAAGCCGGTCTGCGCGGACATGCAGGAAGCAAAGGCACTCATGCGCTTGGCGCATGAGGCTGGAGTGATTGTTCAAATTGGTCATGTAGAGCGTTTCAATCCGGTGTTTACAACAGCTTTGCCCCAAATCAAAACGCCCAAGATGATTGTTTGTCACCGCCTTTCTCCAGTCAATGACCGGGGAATGGATGTTTCCGTGGTCATGGATTTGATGATACATGACATTGACTTGGTTTTGCATTTAACCAAGGCCAGTCCACGCAAAATATTGGCCTATGGCATTCCATGGCGCGGGAAAGAATTGGATGTGGCCCATGTAACGATGGAGATGGACAATGGAACATCGGTGCATTTGTATGCTTCCCGGATTCATTCCACTTCCGTGCGCACGATGCAATTGTTGATGTCAGATCAGATGATTGAATTGGATTTCTTGAATCACAAGTGGCGAAAATTGAGCGCGGTAGAGCCGACACCTGGAGCCGACTGGCTTAGCGTTGAAAAGGGCAATGCCATTGTGGACGAGTTGGCGGCTTTTGCTCATTCCATAGAGAAGAACAACGCGCCACAGGTGACCTTGGAAGATGCCATCAAGTCTTTAGAAGTAGCCTTAACCATTGGTTCTCGATGTGATCAATCATTGTTCAGCAACAGACCTGAAAATTTTGAGACCTTTTTGCAATAATTGCAAGCAAGATGCGTTTCTCTCATCGGCTTGCGTTATTTTCGTTGGCCGATAACCAAAACAAAGTTGTTACGATTTAGGTGGATGATAGGGTGTGGTTTGGCATTGCTGATTTTTTCGCAATGCAAAAAAGCTGAAGTGCCAGCCTTTCTTCACATTCCTGCTTATGTCTTTCAAGTCCGTCCCGGTGAAGGAACGGCCAATCAAAAAATCACCGAAGCATGGGTCTATAACAATGAACAGCTTTTGGGTATCTATGATTTGCCAGCCATCGTTCCGTTTATTCAAGACGGCACGGCCAATATTCAAATATTTCCCGGAATCAAAAACAATGGTTTGAGCGATTCCCGAATCAAATACGTTTTTTGCCCTGGCTTTGATACCACTTTTTCCGTTCAGCCAGGTGATTCAGTTTCCGTTACGCCCAAGTTTGAGTATTATGAGCAGGCGGTGATTGAAGAACTTGGATTTGAGAGTGGAAATTTTCTTGTGTCGATGCCGGGAAACAACGGAACCTTTTCAGCCATCACAGATCCAAATGTTGTCTTTGAAGGCAACCGATGTGGAAAAGGAACGATTGATGCCAATCAAAGTAGATTGTATTTCATGCGCGATGAAAATTTGGGTTATTCTGCAGGGAATTACTATTTCTTGGAAATGAATTACAGCGCCAACAATCAATTTTCAGTGGGACTCCTCATCACAGAGGCAGGCATTGAATCCAAGTATTTTGCGTTGATTATTAATCCAACGCAAAACATTGACGGGACTCCGAATTGGAACAAGATTTATGTTGATTTTGGAGATCTTCCCAGCAAGCATCCTCAGGCGACAAGTTTTAAATTTTTTGTAGAAATGATTCCTGATGAGACAGGGAAGTCTTGTGAGTTGTATTTGGATAATTTGAAGTGGGTGCAGTGGTAATCAATGAATAATGCAAAACAAATAGCAAAGTACATCGCTACCGATGTAATAGCGGCATGGATGTCATGGTTTGTTTTGTATTCATTCCGAAAAGTTTATTGGGAATTTATACCTGCTAATGATTTATGGAACATTGAATCACACGATCCTAATTTCATTTTGGGTTTGTTATTCATCCCACTCTTTTGGGTAGTGTTGTATTTTTTGTTGGGGCATTACAGACAAATTTTTAAACGACACCGTTTAAAGGAGATTGGTGAAATGACTTTGGCAACAATCATTGGAAGTTTGCTTTTGTTCTTTTTGATTTTATTGGATGATCGTCTTCCCGGTTATACTTCTTATTACCGTAGTATTTCTGTTTTGTTTATTTCGCATTGGATTATTGCATTGACGTTGCGTTTGGTGCTTACCTCTGCAACTGTGAGAAGGATGAAAAGCGGTGAGTGGGGATTTCCAACATTGATTGTTGGCGGTAATGCTCGTGCTTTAGCGCTTTATGATGAAATTGTATCAGGTAACAACATGGGCGGTTATCGATTTGCAGGTTTTGTAAGAATCAATGGAAAGGACGATTTGCTTAAGCAGTATATGCCTTTTCTGGGACAAGTTGATCAGTTGGCGGGATTGATTAAGGAATACCACATTAAAGAAGTGATCATAGCAGTTGAAAGCTCAGATCATAAACATCTCTCTGAAGTGATGTC
>CANGVU010000240.1 GCA_947457325.1 Flavobacteriales bacterium
AAAGGTCGCGAAATGTGTTTGCTATACGATACAACGCGATCTTCAACAAAACTTTTCAAATACTTCAGCGAAGCTGTCTCTCCACCAGGTTGAAATGCTGCTTCAGATTTGCTCCATCGCTCTTTATTCATTGGCGAAACAGGAAAAGGATTCTCCCATGGCACGCAAGGCATCGATGAAGGCTTGGGATAACAAGGAGAAGCCATGACCTTCCTCCATTGCTCGTCCCAACCTTCCCTATTCTTAATTCCCCGTACCACTCCATCCCGTTGAAACTCTTTCCAATGCACACCATTCTTCTTGCACCAAGCTTCCACCATTTTATCCCTGTCCCAAGTGCGTTGCGTTCCATTCTCCTGGTGCGACAACAAATGAGCGATGTTGAATTGCTGCTGCAAGTAAGAAAGAACACTCACCACTTCACCTTGGCATTGATGAATCGACGCACCGGTTGGCGCATGCTTTTCCATGTCCATCAAACTTTGAAACAAAAAGCGACCATGCCGCTCGTCGAAATCAGGACCTTCAATCAGCACCTTATCCCACGCAAAAAAGACAACAACCCTCATCCCACTGTTTGCCGCAGTGGAAATGGGAGCATGGTCGAACCAACGCAAATCGCGCTTCAACCAAACCACGACAATGTCTTCTTTGTCTACCATGTATAGCGCTTCTCCACTTGCTTCCAATATGCAAAAAAGGACGGATAATAGCCATCAACCTCGGGAAACATCCATTGCCTGGACATCTTGTTTCCTTGATAATGATCAAAAAAAGGATGCTCCACAAAATGACAATCATGACCTGTTGTATTTTGAGACCACTCCTCCCATTCACCCACAAAACAGGTCAAGCCATCAATCAGAGCTGCTTGATTTAAAATCCAATCCATCACGTTGGGCGAGATAGGAAATTTTTGAAAGAAAGAAGGCTCCAACAACAGGACCTTATGGTGAGGAATATTCACCAAATCGTCCTGACTCAATTGATATGAACTGTACATCACCACTGGTAAAGAATCTGCAGCGGAACCGAAAGCTTGTATTTTATTTTGTACTGCATCTTTCAGCGCGGAAGATGACCAGTGAATAGGTTGCCAATCTTGATTTTCTTGAAGTACCTCGGGAATGGGCATTTCGCGCAGGGCATCATAATCAGCATCTAAGAACGTATTGGTTTGTGCGGTATCTGTGTAATGATTGATATTCTCCTGATTGGCGATGTACCGTTTGGACGAAAAAGCACCCGCCGTCCATTGCCAAGAACAATAGTTACTGGCAACATCACCATCAATCAGGTGATAATACATCCAATCGGCGCATGCCTTCCAATGGTATTGACCTATGTTACAACACAGCATAGCGGTGTACATGCGCTGATGATTGTGCATATAGCCTTTTTCCAACATTTCACGAATGCCATTATCAATGCCATCAATACCCGTTTGACCATGAAAAATCGCCGCAGGTATCCCATGATTTACCACACCACTCTGTTCTTGCTTGATGGCCGTTGCATGCAAAAGTGGATGATGCTGTTGCACCCTTTGAAAGTAATCGCGCCATGCCAATTCCTTGAGCAGCGGCTCACACTCCTTCCAAGTCCATCCCTTCCCCTGCAATATCTCCATAACATCACGCGTTGCAATAACACCCCTGCTGATAAAGGGAGACAACTTGGTGACACAGCCCTTGATATAATTTCTGGTTTGCGCATAAAGAACAGGATCAATATTCGCAGCCATTTTCAGCAGAGAATCTTTGGATTGAGAAGTAAAAAGCATACAAACAAAACAATGAAGTCATTCAAAAGTTTTGATGCATCTTTGTAAAAGAAGGAAATGAAAAAAAGACTGCTCATTGCATTATTGGCTTTGTTGCCATCTTGGCTTTTGGCCCAAGATGAGCTGGGCATTGCTGGAAGCACGCGTGCGCCTGTCAATACCGTTTACTTCAACCCAGCATCCATTTGTGATTCTAGAACTTTCATAGATATTGAATTTTTTGGGTTAAGCGCATTTGTACAAAATAACTTGGCCTTTGTTGGGAAGAAAGATTTCTCCATGTTGGATTACAGTGGCATAGGTAACATCCAGTTCAATCAGAAAAAAAACCGTTATTACGCCAAGGCCAATGTGGGGATCAAGGGACCATCCTTTACAGCCAATTGGAAAGAGCACGGTTTTGGCATCCACTCAGGGGTCAATGTCATGACGGACATACGGCGCCTGCCCAATGCGTTTAGTTTGTTGATTACCGAAGGGTTTGATTATGCCCCACAAGTTGGGGAAACCAACTCGATTGAGAAGTTGAGGATAGGAGCCATGGCTTATGGATACGTAGGTTTATCTTATGGTAAAATTGCTTACCGATGGGACAATGCCATCTTGATTGCAGGAGCGACGGTCAATCGAATATTCTCTCCGGGAGGTTTTGGAGCCCGTTTGGACAATTGGACCTACACCCTTAGGGACAGTTCTGAACTCTCAACACAAAATTTACAAGGAGAACTGGGTTTCAATAGTTTTGGTGAAAAAATCATTGCAGGAAAAGGATGGGGAATAGATCTTGGGGTAACCTATAAAAAGAGAACCAAAGGTAGTTTTGGATACACGCCATTCAATCCATGTACAGACGGCAAATACAAGTACAAAGCCTCCTTGGCATTATTGGATTTTGGTAGTGCCAAATTCAAATCGCCTTATTACAATTATGTTTTTGAACAAACCAGTGGCGGAAATTTCAACGGAAACGACGATACAAACTGGGATGAGCCCACATCAGCCGATACCACCTTTACGGAGGGATTGGGGGCGACAGCGGTATCTGATGGAGGCAAGTTGAAAATCAAATTGCCCACTGCATTGAGTGCGCAATTGGACTATCATGTGACCAAGAAGTTGTATGCGATGGGGGCTTTGACATGGGGTCTTCCTTGGCGGAATAAACTGGGTGTTCAGCGCGCAAGCTATTTGGCTGTTGTTCCCCGATGGGAGGCGCAAAATTACGAAGTCAGTTTGCCCATCACGCTTTACGAGATGCGCAAGCCCATGGTAGGCATGGCCATAAGGTTGAGGAGTTTTATCATAGGCAGTGACAATTTGAATGCGTTTTTCTTCAATGGCAATTTGTATGGAGCGAGCATCTATGTGCATTTCAAAATGTCCATCTACAAGCACCCCAAGTGCAAGAGTTCAGGCGGCGGCAAGAACGACTTTCAGCGCCGCAAGTCGCGCCCAGTCAGACAAGCACCACGGAGTCCGGTTCCTTGTCCGAAGTTTTAGTCTGATCATCCGTCAACATTAAAAAATACTATCTTTGCCCCCGCTGGCTCCGTAGTTCAATGGATAGAATAAGCGTTTCCTAAACGTTTGATATGGGTTCGATTCCCGTCGGAGCTACCATAAAAAAACCACCTCTCGGTGGTTTTTTTATTTCTTTTAAAATTTCAGAATTTGTACTATCGAACAACAGCCAATTTCAATACTCTCCCCTTCATTTGCAC
>CANGVU010000241.1 GCA_947457325.1 Flavobacteriales bacterium
CTGGATGTTTATCGTCCTTTGTCTCCTGAGGATAAATCTGATTTCCGTCCATTCCGAGGTAATGTTTATCAAACCAAAGTGTTGAACAATGATGGAACCATTGCTGATAAATACGACAAAAACTTTTATGATGTAGCTGGTGTGGATTCTTTCTTGACCAAGTATGAGCGTCAAGCTGTTATTGAAGAGCATCTGACACCTCAGGATCAGCAATTGTTGACCAGCCTAAGAACCAAAGTGGAAGATGCCAAGGTTAAAACCAAAGAGCGTAAGTATGATGAGGCTCAAGAAAAAATGGGTGAAGTGATGGAGGAGGTGACCAGTTCTGAAGCAGTGATAGCACCTGATTTGCGTGATGCGATTGCTGATTACATTACCAATACTTCAGGGCATCAGCGAATGAGAAACGTGAATGTGGAAGAGAACATTGATAGAAGAAATTACCAAAGAGCAGATAACATTGATTATTTGGATGGTGATTACCAAAGTTCTATCTATGCAAAGGATGGAATTGTAGAAAAGGAAAAGGATGAGAATAGAATGTATGATTGGGGAAGAACTACTTTGGTCAACAATCGTTCTCGCGTCATCAAAGGCGGCAGCTGGAGAGATCGTGCTTACTACACAATACCTGGAACCAGAAGATATTTGGATGAAAGAAGATCATTGTCAACCCTAGGATTCCGTTGCGCAATGACGCGTGTTGGTAGCCCAACAGGAATTGGTTCAAGAGGTGAAGATGACGAATAGTATTTTGAAAACTTTGAAAATTAAATCCCCTGCAAGTCAGGGGATTTTTATTTTTGTTCCATCATGATGCAAGAATTATTTGCTTATTTTCAAATCCATCCTTTGGTTACAACAGATTCAAGGAACATCACACCGGGTTGTATCTTTTTTGCTTTAAAGGGGGGTAACTTTAATGGAAACGATTTTTTAAGTAAGGCTTTGGATCAGGGAGCTGGTTTGGTTGTAGGCGATGAGGATAGAGGGATCAAAGACGAGCGATGTATTATTGTTCAAGATGCTCTAGAGGCCTTGCAAGAATTGGCTAGAATGTACCGTATGACCTGGAATTTCCCTGTTGTGGCGATTACTGGGAGCAATGGAAAAACAACAACTAAGGAATTGGTTAGAGATGTATTGGCAACAAAGTTCAAAGTGCATGCAACAAAGGGCAATTTAAATAATCACATAGGTATACCATTAACCATATTATCGGCTCCTCAAAATACAGAATTGGCCATCATTGAAATGGGGGCTAATCATCAAAGAGAGATTGCATCATATTGTGATTATGCCTTGCCAACTCACGGAGTTATTACCAATATAGGAAAGGCTCATTTGGAAGGATTTGGTGGGCAAGAGGGTGTGAAAAAGGGGAAGAAGGAATTGTATGATTATCTGCAGGTGACCAAGGGCGAAATATTTGTCAATTTGGACTTGCCTTGGATGAAAGAAATTACTACCGGAATGAGAGTAAGTTCATTTGGACAGCACTTCACTATTGAAGTAAAAGACAAAGTGAACGGGATGGACCTGCTTTTGAAGTCGTCAGAAAAGAGTATTGCATTTACCTCAAATTTAACAGGGTCATACAACGTTTTTAATATTCAAACAGCATTGGAATTGGGTTATTATTTTGGTATTGATTTGGAAAAAGCTTGCCAAGCAATAGGTCAGTATTTGCCTGAGAACATGCGTTCTCAATGGAAGGAAACAGAAAAGAACCACTTGATCATCGATGCATATAATGCTAATCCAACCAGTTTGGAGCATGCGCTGAATCATTTGAGTAAAATAAATGATCAAACTTCTTTGGCTATTGTAGGTGAAATGCGTGAGATGGGTGAATACAGTGCACAGGAGCATGCTAAAGTTGTTGAATTGATCAATCATTTGAACTTATCAGCCGTTCTTGTAGGCAAAGAGTTTGAGTATTGCAGAGGTGTGCAACCTTATTTCCGAAATGTCGATGAACTGATAAGTTGGATTCAAACCAACCCAATAACAGGAAAAACAATATTAATCAAAGGGTCCAGAGGAATCCAGCTAGAGCGTGTGATTCCCTACTTATAATACAGTATTTTTGAATCGATGAAAACAAATTTTGTAGAAGAATTGAAGTGGAGAGGGATGCTGCACGATGCCATGCCTGGAACAGAAGAAGAGTTGAACAAAGGCATGTGCAAGGCATACATTGGTTTTGATCCTACAGCTGATTCATTGGGTGTTGGAAATTTGGTTCAAATCATGACCTTGATGCATTTTCAAAAGGCTGGTCATCAGCCGTACGCATTGATAGGTGGAGCCACTGGCATGATAGGTGATCCATCCGGAAAATCACAGGAACGCAATTTGTTGTCAGAAGATATCTTGCGCCACAATCAAGATTGTCAAAAAAGACAACTAGAGAAATTCCTGAGCTTTGAAGGGGATAACAAGGCAGTGATTGTGAACAATTATGATTGGTTCAAGGATTTTGGATTTTTGGATTTCATTCGTGATGTTGGAAAACGAATCACGGTTAATTACATGATGTCCAAAGATTCTGTGAAGAATAGGATTTCGGGTGGTAACCATGAGGGAATGAGCTTTACAGAGTTCACTTATCAGTTGATTCAAGGCTATGACTTCTATTACTTGTGGAAGCACCATGGCATTCAATTGCAGATGGGGGGCAGTGATCAATGGGGAAACATAACAACAGGTACTGAGTTGATTCGTAGAATTGAAGGGGGTGAAGCCTTTGCATTGACCACACCTTTGATTAAGAAGTCGGATGGGACCAAGTTTGGAAAAACAGAGGGTGGAAATATTTGGTTGGACCCAAAACGCACCTCGCCTTATAAATTTTACCAGTTTTGGTTGAATGCAGCCGATGCTGATGCACCTGGTTATTTGAAGATATTTTCGATGAAGACCCGTGAGGAAATAGAGTCCATTTTAGTGGAGCATGAGCAGGATCCGGGGCGCAGGGTATTGCAGAAAGCACTTGCTGAGGAAGTGACAGAGCGGGTTCATGGAAAAGAGTCATTGGAGCAGGCTATCAATGCCAGTCAAATTTTGTTTGGTAATGCAGATATACAGGCCATGAGGGCATTGGATAATTTCACCATTCAAGAAATTTTTGAGGGAGTGGGACAGGGAAAATTGGATAGCCAAGAGTTGGCAGAGGGAATGCCTATAGCACAGGTATTGGTGAAAAGCGGGTTTATCGCGAGTAATAGTGAGGCTCGACGCGCTTTGCAAGAGAATAGCATTAGTGTAAACAAACAAAAAGTTGGAGCAGAAAACACGGTTCAAACCACAGACTTGTTGAATGAAAGGTATTTGTTATTGCAGCGGGGTAAGAAGAATTATTACTTGGTGGATACCCAATCCTAAGAAAAGAAAGAAATATTGATAAATATTCTTTTTTTTCTGCTGAAGAAATGTGCTTTCATGATTACTTTTGCACCGCTAAAATTTGCTAACAAGGCTCAAAGTCTTGAA
>CANGVU010000242.1 GCA_947457325.1 Flavobacteriales bacterium
AACCTAGTGGGACGTAAACCACCTAAAGATATCCATGCCATTGCCATAAAGCATTAAACCCAACAACAATACCATTCCTATCATTTGTGCCACTTCCATGATGCGCTGTGATGCTGGGCGCCCCGTAATCATTTCCCACAACAAGAACATCACGTGACCGCCATCCAACGCGGGAATGGGCAGGATATTCATAAAAGCCAAGATCAAAGAGATAAACGCTGTTCGCTCCCAAAACATGGCCCAATTCCATTCTTCAGGAAAGAGCTTGGCAAAGGTGGCAAATCCACCCACTTGCTTTGCGCCAGAAGCTGAGAAAATAAATTTCAGTTGAGATGCATAATCCTTAACTGTTTCCCAAGCTTGCTCCACACCGCCTGGTATGGCTTCTAAGAATCCATACTCGCGATTGACATAACTAAAATATGCGCTAGGAGATTTTGGCGCGAAACCGATGGTTCCCTCAGCCGTTACTTTTGGAGCGATGGTCATCCATTGTCCTCCTCGGTACAAGCCAACTTCAACTTTTTGATCTGGGTGTCCTTGCAAAAACTTTTGAATCGATTGAAAATAAACCAGTGTATCTCCATTGATGCTCACCAATGAATCTCCCTTCATTAATCCTGCCTCAGCAGCTGGTGTGCCGGCAATTACTGTATCCACCACACATGGTATGCGCGGTGTAAAAGGCATTTTAACACCTTTGTCCACCATCATCTGTCCCAACTCCGTAGGCAATGCAATTTGCACCTTCTCCCCGCCTCTAACGACTGTAGCTGTTGTTGGCTTATTTAACAACATCCACTTTGGAATATCCGTATAGCTTGAAGGGGTCTGTCCATCCAAGGCAATGATGCGATCCCCTTCTTGAAATCCAATGGACATCATCAATGAATCGCAATGCACACCATAGGTAATATTCTGAACGGGCAATTCATCCTTTCCCCAATTGGCCAAAACAACAGCGTACAAAATCATCCCTACGATTACATTGACCACAACGCCACCTACCATCACAATCAAACGCTGCCATGCTGGTTTACTGCGAAACTCCCAATCTTCGGCTGGCTTGGACATTTGTTCCTTGTCCATGCTCTCGTCAATCATTCCTGCAATCTTCACATATCCTCCCAATGGCAACCAACCAATACCATACTCAGTACCGCCAATTTTCTTCTTAAAAATGGAGAACCATGGATCAAAAAACAAGTAGAATTTCTCCACGCGAATCTTGAACAATTTGGCAGGAATAAAATGACCTCCTTCATGGAGAATGATCAATAAGGACAAACTCAAAAACAACTGCAATGCTAACATCATGATTTTCTACGATTGAGGGGTAAAGGTACGTTGATATGCCTTTGTGTAACGCAAAACATATTTTCCAAAAACATCAAATTCCAAATTAACTGTACTTCCAACCTGTATAAATTGAATATTGGTGTGCTCATGGGTATAAGGTATAATACAAACTGAAAACTGATTAACCTGACTGTTCACTACGGTCAAACTGATTCCATTGACCGTAATGCTGCCTTTCTCAATGGTCATACCATCTTCAGATGGCAAGTGTTCAAAGGTATAAGTCCAACTCCCTCCTTCCTCTCTCACTGCAATGCAAGTTGCCGTTTGGTCAACATGCCCTTGAACAATGTGCCCGTCCAAACGTCCATCCATCTTCATGGCTCTTTCCAAATTCACTACATGACCCACCTTCCAAGTGGAGAGGTTGGTCTTGTTCAAAGTCTCCTGAATAGCAGTAACCACATAATGATCTGCTTCAATGGCCACAACTGTAAGGCAAACGCCATCATGGGCGATGGACTGATCAATCTTTATTTCTTGTAAAAAATGACAACTTACTGAAAAATGCACATTGGTCCCTTCTTCTCGAATGCCAACAATTTTACCCAACTCTTCAACTATTCCTGTAAACATCTTTATGGTTTTATGGTATCAACCTTTCCATCCAATAAATGAATGAATCCATTTCTATTGCAAGGAACCAACCCTTGCAAGGTAATGGGGTAAATGGTAATGGTGTAATAAAAGACACCGTCTTGACAGAGCTCGCCTGTTTGTTGATCAATTCCCGTCCAATCAATAGAAGGGTTCTCTGTTTGATAGACCATAGTGCCCCAACGGTTAAATATTTTCATTTCGACATGATCGATGGATCGGTATGGGTAAGCTTGGTACCAATCATTGGACGCATCACCATTGGGCGTGTAAACATTGGGCAAATCATAGAAAGGACAATTGTCGACACAAATGGAATCAGAAAATGCACTCTCATTCTGCTGGTATTGGCCATTGGGCCATAGGTTCAATGAATCCAAAGCAGTAACTACATAACAACCTGCTATGGTATTTCCTGAGCTGTCAGGATTGATGTACCAAACAGTATCAGTTGGATCATACAAAGTTGCCAAGAGCTCAAATTCACCTCCCATCACGGGAGTATAATAAACCTTGTATCCCGTAACATCATCAGCGCAATTGGGTCTATTCCAATGTAGACTTAAAGTAGGGACCAAACAATCCGTTTCAACCGTCAAGGTTGGTGGACAAGGAGGTTCTTGGTCATAGGGCTGCGCACATGCTTCTTGTGACCAATTGACCAAAGGGTCTTTGATGGTGGGATTGCCGTAAGTTCCAATCAACCTAACCTTGTAACAATAGGGTTGATTGTTCACCAAACCTGTATCGATGATGGAACCCACTGTTGTATCTAAGAACAACACAAAATCTAAATCTGTTTCGCTCTTTCGGTAATATTCATAACGGTAATTATCCCAAGGAACATCCTCAACAACGCTCACTTGGACAGCGTTGTCCAAAGGAGTAAGACTCAACCAAGGACTCATGGCATCATTGGAAAACCCAACAGAGAAGGCAT
This sequence comes from Flavobacteriales bacterium, assembly GCA_947457325.1. Taxonomy (GTDB): domain Bacteria; phylum Bacteroidota; class Bacteroidia; order Flavobacteriales_D; family Sanyastnellaceae; genus CAMCTV01. The sequence continues at coordinate 2,897 of CANGVU010000242.1, forward strand.
TGGACAACAACTCTACCCTGTACCGATTGCTCACTCCAATGGTGTTGATATTTTCATAAACAAACGCAGTATCCAACAACATAAAATCTGCCGATGTTGGTACACTCCAAATTAAATTCTCTGAAGCCGATCCTGCAATGCGGTGGTACAATTGGTATTGATAAGGCCCTGGATATTGGACAACATCCAACTCTGAAGGAGGCGACCAGGTAACAGTATCAACTCCCAAATCAAAAGAGGTTTGCCCCACCGAAACTTGTGTAACAACAGGCACCTCTTTGGACAATTGCGCACAAACCTCATCACTGGCGTAACTCAAAGCACCATCAGGCCAACGCGCTACGATCATGTAGCAATAATTGGCCCCAAAATTCACATTCTCATCCAAGAAAACATCACTATTGACATTGGGAACTGTAGCAATCAAGTCGTATCCCGTATAATCCGGAACACCCAATTCACAATTGTCCGGATCAAAACCGTACAAGCCATTTCTGCGGTAAATCAAATAATCCACCTCAGTAGATTGGTACTCAGAAAAAATAGGTGAACAAGCATGTGGACTCCAAGAAACCTCAATGGAATTATTGAT